>CAYJIC010000102.1:0-5801 GCA_964370155.1 uncultured Oscillospiraceae bacterium | reverse complement strand
ATTTATAGCGGTGAGTTTTCGGCAGAATACTATGACACCGAAGACATGATGAAAAAAGCTGTCTATGAAAGCGAAGATGCCTTTAACAACTACGAATCACCTATATTTTTGATAGGTACAAACGAAGACGTGCCAAGTGGGTATTTTGCTGATCCCATCGATGCTTTATATATGCCTGTTTATAATTTTGACAGCAAGGCGCAAGTGTATGAGCATTTCAGCAACTATTTTACACAGCAGTTTTTACAGAGCCTAAACTGGGATATCGAAAATAATTTTTTTGAATTTGACGGCAATTTATATCTTGTAAGAGGTAGCATGGGCTACGGTATGTTTAGTATAGATTTTGACAATATAGATTATGAAGAACTACATGACAACACACTTATAATAAACAGGCTTTTTAATGACTATATCGATGCAAGAATAAAAGTGGAATTTGCCGAAGAAAACGGCCGTCTAAAAATAGACAACGACAATTTTTTACTTATGTATGATTTATACCACGTAAGCTCTGATTTAGAGTATGTGCATGTGCCAGATTTCCGTGCATTTGTAAGCGATAACGAGTTGGCGACAGCTCCGAATGAGTTTACTGTATCCCAAACACAAGCCGGCACTTACAGCATTAAATATTTAGGTGATTATTACGATTTTTTACCCAAATATGCAACCTTGCTTAGGATTTTGGGCTACAATATAGTCATGGACGGATACGAGGGATATTATAGCGCAGAAAAATATGAGGGAGATTATACTATAACCGTAAACGCATATATGCTAAACGATGAAAACGGCGTTGTTGTGGAAATAATCAAGCTAGACGCAGTAGGTTAGGGAGGAAATACCAAATGGCGAAAATCTATAAATGCATATTAATACTTATGATTTTGTCGATTTTATTTGTTTCATGCTCATCTGATGAAGATACTAATCTAAGCGACGCACTTAGCGACGCACTACAAAATATTCAAATTGAAGAAAATGAGCAAGCTGCCCAAAGTCACGCGTCTGAAAATACCACGGGGCAAAACAATTACGGCTTTGAAAACCCAAATAATATAGACTACAGTCCGTTTAATGCGCTAGTTCGCTCATACAGAAAATCACTTTCGTCGTCATATGGCGAGTTAACCGACGACTACATGGGATATTTCTATGCAAACCTTATTGATCTTAACGCCGATGATGTATATGAGCTGGTAATTGCACGCATATATGACAGTGACACCGAGGGCAATGTTGACGAGATATTCAACATTGCGAGCGAAAATTTTATCGGCTCGCAGGAAAAGAGTATAGTACATGTTTACTATTTGGATGAAAATGGCACAGTAGGCCATGCCGACGAATTTCCGCTTTCGTTTTATGGCGAAGAAGGCGTGCAATTTAATATAGAATATGCCGAGGTTGACGGCATAAATTATCTCGTTTTAGGCGGTGATACTATCGATTTCGGGATAACATCGTCGGACTATGTGTTTGCAAAAGCTTTTGTGCCATTTAACGGCGAATATTTTGAGATGGCAGAGACATTTATCATACAATACGATTATGCTAATGCTGGATATGAGCCGACAAATTACATGCACAACATGGCGAATGTGTCTGAAGAAGAGTTTAACGCACAATTTGATAAATGGTCTGCAAAGCTAACGTATCATACCTTTGTTGCGCAAGGCTATGATACAAATACAGATGAAGTCACTCAAAGAACTATAGATTTTTTGAACAATTTCGAGTTAAAAGACACCCACGGAGATGCTTTTACTTATTCAAACGGTAATTTTGTTATATATGAGCGAGGCTACTTTAATTATGAGGAGCTTGCTTTAAAATATCTCCTTGATGCTATTACATATCAAGACTTTATGTCTATGTCGCCACACACTGCCGACGATACTGTGATTGAAGATTATAAAACCTCACGTGAAGACGGTATGTATTATCCTGGCCTTATCGTAGAAGAAATGGAGCTAATCTATCCCGAAAGTTATGGATGGGAAAACATACAGATTATGCAGACTATCTTGGAGGATGCCAGATACGAAAAAATTGCTGAAATGTATAGACAAAACAGTCTTGAAAACACTTTTATACTAAAGGTAGATGCAAAAGAAATAATAGACATGGAAGTTGTACAATATGCAGGGCAGTTTGGCCTGAATGTCACTCAATATTATATATTTGAAGCAGATGAAAACGGAAGCAATCATAAGCTTTTAGCTGTTTTTAACGACAATTTCTTTTGGGGACACAGCAACGCTTTAGAAGTGAGCTATATTACGGATTATCCGCAAATTTTCAACGCATATGGCTATGAATATCCTATCGAAATAATGAATATGTATTTCACCGAGGAAGAAATTAATAACATGGACAGCTATATCACCGAAGATGCAAAAGAAGCTTATTTCATAAGAAATCTTTGGGGTAGCACAATGAAAATTTACGAAAACTATATAGATGAAAACATGGATTATGCACGTGGTGATCTGCTTCACGAAACAAGTGCAGATGTGCTATATCTTGGTTGTAGTTCTGATCATGTTGAGGACTATCTTATTTATACAGATGTGCAAATTGTAGCCGAGCCATTCCCTGGATATGAAGTGGTGTATTACCCCTCTATAAGCCACCCGGACACATGGGTGCAACTTGGAGAATACGCACAGCAAATGCCTCAAATCAACTAATTTTCAATGTGGCAGGGCTTAAGGTCCTTTAAGCCCACAGTAAGTATCGCCGAACCTTATAAAAACACAGCATTATAGCAAAGGATTTTGCACTAAGCTGTATTAAAGCCTCAGCTTATAACACAAGATAGCATGAGAACTCGCTTTTATATCCATAAAAAATCCACTGACAGCAGTCAGTGGATTTTGCTATTGACAGCCATATGGGCACATAAAAATTTTGTATTAATATGATTTTATGGCCATTAAGCAATGTTGTTTATATAAATTTAGTAACATTTCTTGCGTATATTAAAATTTTTGTCTATGATAAAATTATTGATATCTGATTTTAAAGTAAATTTAAAGTTCAACAAATATACTAAGCTTGCAAAACACAAAAGGAGATTATGATACTATGAAAAAATATATAGCAATTTTGATGGCTATTTCTATGCTTGCTTTAGCAAGCTGCTCTACGAGCGATGGTACAGATGTATCATCTAACATAAGCACATCTCAAACTAATACAGATACAAGTGATAATAGCGAAGACTCGCTGACAACAGAAACTACAGCTACCATAGATAGCCTCACTTTCCCAAGTGATGATTATACAAAAGATTTGAGCGAGGGTATTACCTTCTCTGATGGAGATGAAATTCTTATCACAGAAAGCGGAACTTACGAGTTTACAGGCGAGTATACAAACAGCACTATAACAGTAAACGTAAACAAAGATACTGACGAGGGTATTGTATATCTTGTGCTAAACAACGCTAGCATCACAAGCGAAACAGGCACACCGATAAATATCATCGAAGCAAAAGATGTCGTAATTGTACTTGAAGGCGAAAATGCTATTACCCAAGGCGAAATCACTACAAGTGATGCAGAGTTTCCGTCTGCTGCTATTTACTCAAAGGCCGACACTGTTATAACAGGTGACGGAAGCTTAACTGTAACGACCCTATATCAAGACGGCATCAACAGTCGTGACGACCTTGTTATCGACGGCGCAACCATCACTGTGAACGCTGCAGAAGACGGAATTGTCGGCAAAGATTTTCTTGCCATAAATGATACTGTCATTACTGTAACCGCCGGAAAAGATGGGCTTAAATCTTCAAACGCCGAGGATTTGGAAAAAGGCAATTTACTTATTGTTAGTGGCAATTTTAATATCACAGCAGAAAATGACGCTATCAGCTCTGAAAACATCTTGCAAGTCGACGGTGGTGATTTCGAGCTTTACTCGGGTGGTGGATATGTGGAAGTTATAAAAACACCATCAAGTGGTCCAATGGGAGGTGGCGCAGACGGTGATATGGGCGGTGGTCGTGGCGACTTTGGCTCTAACCAACAACCCCCAAGCATGAACGGCGAAGATTTTGACCCTACTATCGAAGCAGAAGCCACTCAAAGTGACGACACATTCGAAGAAAGCATGAAAACACTAAAGGCAGTGAATAGCATAACTATAAACGGTGGCACCTTTAATATTTCCGCTTATGAAGACGCTGTACATTCTGATGGTGATATCAACATAAACGATGGTGATTTTACGATAAACGCCGGTGACGACGGCTTCACTTCCATTAATACAACTATCACAAACGGCACTATAAACATAGAAAATTGCTTTGAGGGAATTGAAGGCAATACTGTAAATATCAGTGGTGGCGATATCTCTATAACCACTAACGACGACGGAATTAACGCTAGCGACAAAAGCGGCGGTATCACAATTTCAGGTGGCAATATAGAAATATTTTATGGCGAAGGTGGCGACGGTATCGACTCAAACGGAGCTTATACTCAAACCGGTGGAGATATTGTTATTACCGCTACATCACATTCCGATGCAATGAACGCTCCGCTTGACGTGGACGGCACTGTTACAATGACAGGCGGCACAATAGTAGACGAAAACGGAGAAGCTGTTGAGGCCACAACTCGCAGCGATATGGGTGGCACGATGCCCGGTGGTGGCGGTGAAAGACCTGAAGGATTTACACCCGACGGCTTTGGTAGTAGTAGTGAGTGACGCACTGCAAAAGGATTTTTTAAGTTTGAGTTTCGTGATATAATATTTATAGCAATTGCTCGCGCTGCCTGTATGGTTGCCGAGCAATTGGCTCATGTATGTTAGCTATACATAAGAGGTGATTTTATGCGAGTGCTATTATGTGAAGACGAAAAAGATCTTTCAAAGGCTCTTGAAAAAATATTAAAGCATTACAACTATTCTGTTGATACAGTTTTTAACGGCGAAGACGCCATCGCTTTTTTGGACTGTGGAAATTATGATGCTGTGATCTTAGACATAATGATGCCCAAAATAGACGGGCTCACTGTGCTAAAAACCATCAGAGATAAAGGAAATCTTGTTCCGGTAATTATGCTAACTGCAAAATCCCAAGTTGACGATAAAATAACAGGGCTTGATTTAGGCGCGAACGACTACCTCACAAAACCCTTCGACGTAAAAGAGCTTCTAGCACGCATTCGGGCAATCACCAGAAATGTAAGTGACAGCACCTCTTCTATCCTTACAGCTGCCGACATACACCTAAACCGTAAAACTTTCGAGCTTTATTCTGACAAACAATCATTTAAACTGGCAAGCAAAGAATTTCAAATGATGGAAATGCTTATGATTAACAAAGGTCACATCATCCCTACAGAGCGTTTCATGGAGAAAATTTGGGGATATGATAGCGACGCTGAAATCAACGTGGTGTGGGTGTATATTTCTTATCTCAGAAAGAAACTGACGTTACTTGAAACCGATGTCAAAATCAAAGTTACCCGAAACACAGGATATTCTTTGGAGGCGTGATATGCTAAAAAAACTACAAAAAAAGTTTATCTTACTCACCACTCTGATAAGTATCATTGTCATGATTTTAATAGCAGCCACAATAAATATTATCAACTACAGCTCTATTATGGCTTATTCCGACGATGTTTTGGATATATTGGCAAGCGGAAATCTAAGCTCGGCAGATACTCCACAACGCCCACCGACTCCAAGAGAATTTGCCTTTACAACGAGATTTTTCATGGTTCATTCAGACGCAGATGGTGTAATTGACTATATAGACACAAAAAATATCAGCTCAG
>CAYJIC010000101.1:0-5902 GCA_964370155.1 uncultured Oscillospiraceae bacterium | reverse complement strand
GACTCTGCCTCACCGAAAATATCAGTTTCCATTGTTTGCACGTTTGCCGACGTAACATACGGCACATATGCACCACTAGATTCCAATATTTGTCCTAAACCAACTGCGCGGTCATCGTTTTCAAAATCAGCCACTTCTTCCTGTGTGTCAAAGTCAGCATTTGTCTGTTCTTCACTTTCTACATAAATCACAGGCTCCTGCGTTTCTTGACTCATTTCTTCATTTGCAAACGATTGCTCTTCACTTTTTTCTTCTACTATAGATAGCAATTCGGAAAAATCTTGCACTTGCTCAGTTTGTTGTTCATTGCTATTCTCAGCTATCTCATCTTGAACATTATCATTTTCACTAAATACAAACTGCTTATATTGATCTTCAGTTTCCATCAAGGCGCCTTTTACAGCACGATATATCACACCAAAAATATCTTGTTCGTGAGCAAATCTCACCTCGGTTTTCGCAGGGTGAACATTCACATCCACCAATTCAGGTGGCATTTGCAAGAATAACACCGCGCCGGGATACCGCCCCTGCATAGCCATGCCACGATAAGCCTGCTCCAGTGCAGCCATCATTGTGCGATTTTTTACATATCGTCCGTTCACAAAGAAAAATTGCATGCTACGAGATGCGCGAGATGCATGAGGTGATGTAATAAGCCCTGCCACTCGGCAATTGTTGCTACCGTCTGCCACCGAAATCAGTGCTCTGGCAAACACCGGGCCAAGCACATAGTACACAGCACTGTATAAATCGCCATCGCCCGGGGTGACAAACACTTCTTTTCCGTCTTTAAAATATGCAAACGCAATATTCGGGTTAGAAATCGCCAGTTGCGACATTGTCTCTGACACAAACATTGCCTCGCTTGCATCTTTGCGTAAAAACTTCATACGTGCCGGCACATTGTAAAAAATATCACGTACTGTGATGGTGGTGCCGCGCTGCCTTGCAGCAGAATATTTTTCACTTTCGACGCCACCTTCCACTGTATATAGTGTGGCATCTTCGTCAAAATCAGTTTTAGTCAAAAGCTCTACTCTTGCAACGCTTGCAATGGAAGCCAATGCTTCACCACGAAATCCTAACGTATAAATAGCATCGAGGTCTTCCTCGGTTTTCACCTTGCTGGTAGCATGACGCATAAAGGCAAGCTCCACCTCGTCTGCAGCGATACCTTCCCCGTCGTCGGTGATACGAATAAGCGATATACCGCCTCGTTCAATCTCCACTGTAATAGAAGATGCACCCGCATCTATAGCATTTTCACACAGTTCTTTTACTACCGACGCCGGGCGTTCCACCACTTCGCCGGCCGCAATAAGTTCCGCGGTATGTGGATCTAATAATTGAATCGCCATTTTTTCACCTCTTAATTATTTATACCACATTATTTCGTGGTTGATTGTGAGTTTTTCTCACATAATTTCCTGCAATTTAATATCATTCCTCTGCATTTTGCATAGTGTCTTTCAGCTCATACAAAAACGTGAGTGCTTCCAGCGGTGTCAGCGTGGCAGGATCCAACGCCTTCAACTTTTCCCATGCTTCCGACGGTGCTTGCACTTTGTGCAACTCTTCCATCTCGGTAAAGTCAAGCTGTGTCACTTTATTTGCAAGTGAGCTTTTCTCAAGCGCTTTAAGCACCTGTTTTGAGCGTGTGATGATCTCTTCAGGTAGCCCTGCCAGCTTTGCCACTTGTATGCCATAACTATCATCGGCCGCACCACGCACAATTCTGCGTAAAAACGTGATATCATCCCCACGTTTTTTTACTACGATGTTGTAGTTTTTCACACCATCTATGGAGTTTTCCAGCTCTGTTAGTTCATGATAGTGAGTAGCAAACATGGTTTTACAGCCTGCGCCCATATCTCTATCGGCGATATACTCTACCACTGCTCTTGCAATGCTCATGCCATCGAATGTAGATGTGCCACGTCCTATTTCATCTAAAATCACCAGGCTTTTTGGTGTAGCGTTTTCTAGAATTTCGGCCATTTCCTTCATTTCCACCATGAAAGTACTTTGCCCTTTGGCCAAGTCGTCTGCCGCACCAACACGGGTAAATACCGCGTCACATACGCCAACCTTACACTCTTTAGCCGGCACAAAACTGCCTATCTGCGCTAAAATCACTATCAGCGCTGTCTGCCTCATGTATGTAGACTTACCTGCCATATTAGGACCTGTGATTATCTGCATGCGATTATCTTCATTGTCCAAAACAACATCATTCGGCACAAACAGGCCGGAAGACTGCATTTTTTCCACCACAGCATGGCGACCTTCTTTTATATAGATGCCGTCGCCACCATCCACCTGAGGCCGCACATAATCTCCTGCCACGGCCACTTGTGCTAAGCTGCAAAAAACATCAAGCTTTGCTATGCCGTGTGCAGTGGACTGTATGCGAGTAAGCTCACTTGCTACTTTTGCCATCAAATCGGCAAATAGCTCTCTTTCCAAAACAGCCAACCGCTCACCTGCGCCCAGAATGCGGTTTTCCAGCTGTTTCAGCTCGTCTGTGATATATCGCTCTGCCCCAGTCAAGGTTTGCTTGCGCACAAAATATGCCGGCACCTGGGCTATATACGATTTTGTCACTTCTATATAATAACCAAACACTTTGTTGTAGCCTATTTTCAGGGTTCGGATCCCTGTTTCCCCACGAAGCTTTCCTTCCACTTCTGCAAGCAGGCCTTTGCCACCGTGCATGGTATCTCTCAAATCATCTACTTCATTGTTATATCCCGCGCGTATCACACCACCGTCAGAAATTTTTGCCGGCAGGTCATCTTCCAGCGCCTCTTCTATCCACTTTAGCACATCAGAAAGCGGGTCTATCTCAGTTTGCAAAGAAAGCATTTCTTCACTTTTAAACTCTGCAATTAACCTTAGCACATCAGGCAATTTTGCAAATGTTGCAGCCAGCGCTGCCACATCACGCGGCGATGCACTGCAACACACCACCCGTGTCATCAGGCGTTCCATGTCAAACACTCCCGCCAACGCCTCACTCAGCTCTAGGCGCGCCACATGCTTTTTGAAAAGTTCTTCCACAGCATCCAGACGGTTTTGTATACCATCCACATCGCGTAAAGGTTTTTCCATCCATCCACGCAAAAGACGCTTGCCCATAGAGGTGCATGTTTTATCCAGCACCCATAAAAGAGTACCTTTTTTCTCCCTGCCACGTATTGTTTCCACAAGTTCTAGATTGGTCTTTGTGGTCAGCGGCAAGCTCATATATTGCTTTTCTTTGTAGTGGCGCACTGTTTTTAGCCGCTCCACACCAATTTTTTGCGTATTATGCAGATATTTTAATAACGCAGAAATAGCCTTGCATTGTGCACTTTCAGCGTCATCATTAAAACTTTGTAGCATATCTGCGCTAAAATGTGCCCTCACACTTTTTTGTGCATCTAAAAAATCTTCTTCGTCCAAAAGCTCCACACTACATTGCATATTTTGCTTTATATACGTTGTAATTTGCTTGTGTTTCAGCAAGTTATCGTTGAAAATAACCTCACGAGGAATATACCGCGACAATTCTTCTATCACGCGTTTTTCAATATCTTCTTTGCCAAAAAATCCTGTGATATATGCATTTCCGGTAGACACATCGGCAAAGCACAATCCGGTTTCTGCATCACTCAAGTAAATGCTTGCGATATAGTTGTTTTTCTCGTCGCTAAGCATACTGCTTTCCACAACGGTACCGGGTGTCACCACGCGTACCACTTCACGCTCTACCAAGCCCTTAGCCACTGCAGCGTCTTGTGTTTGCTCACACACGGCTACTTTATATCCTTTTTCAATCAGCCGTGCCACATATGCCTCGGCAGAATGATGCGGCACCCCACACATGGGGGCTCTTTCTTTTTGGCCACATTCTTTACCGGTGAGTGTCAGTTCCAGTTCTTTCGAGGCCAAGACAGCATCTTCAAAAAACATCTCGTAAAAATCACCGACACGAAAAAACAAAATCCTGTCTTTGTTTTGTTTCTTAATTTCAAAATATTGTTGCATCATCGGTGAAAACTTCGCCACGAAAAAACACCCCTCCTACCGTTTCTCAGTCTTAGTAACGCTATAATTTCATAGTCTATATCAAAACACAAAACCCGTCATGCAAACGCAAGACAGGGTTTTTTATTGCTTTTAGCCGCATCCGGAACACGACGAGCACCCTCCGCTATCGCAACAAGACGGAGCCTGCACCAAACGAGGATCTTGGCCGTCTATCGCCGCCGCTATTATGGCATTGATATGATTTATCACTTCTTTTATGTCTTGTTGTGCCTCACCATACGCCACCATGGATGGGTTTGCCATGATTTCATTATACAAAACTTCTATTTCCCCGTCCATTTCCTTTAAGCGCTCTTTGTCTGCTTCTGGGTTTGCCATCTCACTTTGCAAGTTTTCCTGCATTTTTCTAAATGCATTTATCTTTTCTTGTAAAACTTCATCATTATCGTTTACTTTGCGCGCATTTTCCAGTGCCACACACGCGTCCTCTTTTTGCAATTCCAACGCCGCTTCTATAAATTTTTCGATCGCGCTCATAAAACTCTCCTAATTATATTTATTTCAAACCAAACTATAGTTTTGCAAACTTTAACGAGTTTATTACAAAGCCTTTGATTTGATGAATCCTATTACCCCATTCAGCTTACTACTTTTCCACGTAAAATGGCGCCTTTTATGTCAGTTATTTCCAACTTAATAAATTCACCTTTTAGCAAAGCGTCGCCTTCGAACTCTACCAGCATGTTATTGTCCATTCTGGCTTGCATTGTTCCCTCGTCTTTACCTTCATTTTCCACCAAGACAACATATGTTTTACCAAGCCAGTCTTTTGCTATTTTTGCCACTGATTCTTCCTGAAGCCTCAAAAGCGTGTTGATTCTATCGCTTTTTTCTGTATGAACAGTAGCATCTTCCATCTCTGCCGCTTCAGTTCCCGGCCGCTTTGAGTAAATAAACGTGAACAACTGTGTATATCCCACCGCACGTACTAGCTCTACCGTTTTTTCAAAGTCTTCCTGTGTCTCGCCCGGAAAACCCACCATTACATCAGAAGAAAATGTCATTTCAGGACACACTTCTTTAGTATATTTGATAAGAGCCAAATATTCCTCGCCGGTATATCGTCTATTCATCTTAGTTAATATCTCGTTGGAGCCACTTTGCACCGGTAGATGTAAATGGTTGCATATCTGAGGATTCGCTACTATGGTATCAATCATTTTGCGGGTGGCATCTTTTGGATGGCTGGTCATAAATCGTATTCTATACTCACCCGGCACTTCACATAGCATGGAAAGAAGATCTGAAAAATCCACTTTTTCTTCATTACCCTTACCGTAGCTATTTACATTTTGGCCCAGCAAAGTGATTTCTTTATACCCTGCCTCTATCAGCATTTTAAACTCGCTCAGCACATCTTTACTTTCACGGCTACGCTCACGTCCACGCACATGCGGAACAATACAATATGAACAAAAGTTATCGCACCCGTACATAATAGGTAAAAACGCACGAAAGCTCGAGTCCCGAACTATCGGCACACCCTCGACTATTTCTTTGCGCTCAGGCGGAAGCCGCAAGGCACGCTTGCGTGTTGTCATTTTTTCCACCAGCATATCAGGAAGCAGATCTGCCGGGTTTGGCCCCAGCATAATATCCACATATGGATAGCTGGTGCGCAATTTTTCAAGTGTGCTTTTTTCGGCACCCATGCAACCACACAATGCCAACAGTAGGCCACTTTTGCGTTGTTTTAAACTTTTCAACGCACCCAAATTTCCAAACACTCGCTGCTCTGCATGCTCGCGAACTGCACAAGTATTGAATACAATTAAATCGGCTTCTTCCGGGGTTTCTACGATTTTGT
>CAYJIC010000100.1:0-6022 GCA_964370155.1 uncultured Oscillospiraceae bacterium | reverse complement strand
ATACCGTTATTGGACCGTCCACGTCATGCAACTGCGCTCTTTCGGCTGTTTGAAGCGCCTCTAAAAACGCCTCATAGCCCGCCTTGTCAAATGGGCAGTTTAGATAATCCGCCTCGCCTCTGTCGTACCTTGCTGCAGCAAATACCTTGCTATGGTCAAGAGAAGCCGCCGAGACAATAGGCGCTGCAGCGTCGTAAAAGCTCAGACTGTTCTCGCCGATATATTTTTTCACATCCTCTGCAAGCTCGCCTTCCATCAGCGGACCTGCCGCCACCAATACCCACTTGTCTTCTTTGGGCAATGCCGTCACTTCTTGTCGATGTAGCGTGATACCGGGGCAGTTTTCCACTTCTTTTGTCACCGCACTTGAAAATTCGTTTCTGTCCACGGCCAACGCGCCACCTGCCGGAACACGACAACTGTCGGCCAGTGGTAGCAAGCTACTGCCTAAAAGGCGCATCTCTGCTTTCAGCAAGCCACCCGCCGAGGCCAAACGCTCGGCCTTTAAGGAATTTGAACAAACCAGCTCGGCCAAGCCTTCGCTCTTGTGTGCGGCAGATGTTTTTTCAGGCTTTTGCTCATACAGCTCCACCTTGACTCCACGTTTTGCCAGCCAAAGTGCCGCCTCGCAACCTGCCAGGCCTCCGCCTATTATCTTTACACTTTCCACTTATTTCTCCACTGCTTTTGTATATCCGCAGTCTTCTTTGTGACATATATGCATGGCGTTTTTTCCGCCTTTTTTGAACAATGTACTGTTGCAGTTAGGGCATATTTCTGCCGTGGGCTCGTCCCATGTGACAAAATCACACTCGGGATAATGAGAGCATCCGAAAAATACACGTCCCTTGGCCGACACTCTTTTCACTACGTTTCCGCCATCTTTTGGGCACTTGCCCGGCATTTCTTCCATCAGGCGTTTTGTGTTTGTGCATTCAGGGAAGCCCGGACACGCCAAAAACTTGCCATATCGCCCAATTTTAATCACCATGTTTCGGCCACATTTTTCGCAAACTATGTCTGTTTCTTCTTCAGGCACTTTCACTTTTTGGCCTTCCATCTCCACTTCGGCTTTCTGCAAACTGGTGTCAAACCCTTTATAGAATGTGTCCACCGTTTGTGCCCAGTCGGCTTTGCCTTCTTCTACTTTATCAAGGTTAGACTCCATGCCGGCCGAAAACGTGATGTCCACAATCTCGGCAAACCTTTCGGCCAAAAGATCGTTCACCACAAGGCCCAGCGCGGTTGGTTTCAGGCGTTTTTGGTCACGTTCCACATACCCTCTGTCCACCACCGTGGTAATAATCGGCGCATATGTAGACGGCCTGCCAATGCCATTTTCTTCCAGCGCTCTTATCAAAGTCGCTTCATTATAACGTGCCGGTGGCTGGGTGAATTTTTGGTCTGCCGATAGTTTTTTCAGGCCTAGCGGCATACCTTCCTTCATGCTGGGTAGTGCTTTTTCTTTTTTGGCCGCGTCGTCTGTTGCTTCTTCATACAAAACAGTAAACCCGTCAAATGTCACTGTGAAGCCCGAAGCACGGAACAAGTAATCTCTCGCAATAATATCTGCCGATACTGTGTCCATTTGGCAATCTGCCATCTGGCTGGCCATAAACCTGCTCCAGATAAGACGATACAGCTTTGCCTCGTCACCATCAATACTTTGTTCCACTTCGGCCGGGGTAAGCCCGGGTATGGACGGACGAATAGCCTCGTGGGCATCTTGGGCGGCTGTGGCACGTTTTTGTTTATACACACGTTTTTTGCCATATACATAATCATCGCCGTATGTCTGCGTGATATAATCTTTAGCGCCTGCCACCGCCTCGTCCGAAAGTCTTAGGGAGTCTGTACGCATATAGGTGATAAGGCCGGTGGTTCCTTGGCCGTGAATCTCCACACCTTCGTATAATTTTTGTGCTGCACGCATGGTGCGTGTGCCGGTAAATCCAAACCTGCGGCTGGCCTCTTGCTGCAAGGTAGAGGTGATGAAAGGAGGTGCAGGGCTACGCTTGCGTTTGCCTTTTTTCAGTTTATGCACGCTGTAGCTTGCCCCATCCAGGGCCTTAGTTATAACATTCGCTTCTTCTTCGCTGTGCACTTCCAGTTTTTCGCCGTTTGCATTTGCAAAAAGACGAGCTGCGAATTTCTGTTTTTCGGCCGATAGCTCGGCGTCAATGTTCCAGTATTCCTGCGGCACAAACGCCTCTATCTCACGTTCTCTGTCCACAATAAGACGCACCGCCACACTCTGCACGCGGCCTGCCGAAAGCCCTCTGCGAACTTTTCGCCATAAAAACGGTGACAGCTTATAGCCCACCAGGCGGTCAAGTATCCTTCGCGCTTGCTGTGCATCAAACAAGTCAATGTCTATCTTGCGTGGGTGCGCCATGCCCTCGGTGACACCTTTTTTTGTGATCTCGCCAAAAGTGACACGGTTTTCTTCATCCACGCTAAGACCCAATAAATGCGCTAAATGCCAGCTAATAGCCTCACCTTCGCGGTCAGGGTCAGTGGCAAGGTATACTTTTTCGCTTTTTTTAGCTTTTGCTTTTAATTCTTTTATTATTTTTTCTTTGCCTTTAATGTTCTTATACTCCGGTGCATATGCATTTTCCACATCAATGCCCAGTTTACTTTTAGGCAGGTCACGAATGTGGCCGTTCGAGGCCACTACATCATACCCTTTACCTAAATACTTGCGGATGGTCTTTGCCTTTGCAGGCGACTCCACAATAATCAATTTCGACATGTAACACCTCACATAGTTTATACCTACGTTATATTTTACTGCATTATAACAAAACGTCTGCCCGGAAGTTGCCTTGATAAGCCTGCCAGTTCCAGTTCGGTAAGTGCCGCCATGGCCTCGGCCACAGACAGCTCTGATTTCTCGCAAATACTTTGTAAGTCCACCGGTTGCGCCTTCAGCTGGCTTAGTGCACGCTTTGCCACATCGCTAAGCTCCGACTTCGATCCCGATACATCTTTAGGCTTTGTGGCACCCATCGCACTTGCAAAAGGTATTGCGCTTTCCTTTTTCGCAGGTTGTGTGCTAGATGCATTATTTTCTTTCACATCCGCCATCTTAACCCGCCTTTTTTGTGCCGGTGCCAAAGGCGCGCTTGCAATAGTTCGCTGTGTTTCCTTTATGGTTTTCAGCCTCTCTTGCATGGTGGCATCAATACCCAAATTATTAGTTTCTGATATCGGTTTTGGATAAGCTGTATCCGCAAACCCGTGTGCATATTCTTTTTGTTCAGCAGGCGCGCTTTGCACTTTTTCTTTGGCCTTCGCCGGTTTTTGCAGCGGCACACCTACCATTTTAGGCGGATCTGATTTTTCCGGTTTGATTTCCTTCTTTTTTTCTTTCTGTTTGGGCTGATCTTCTTGTTTTGCTTTTGGTTTTTCTATATTATTTGTCGTTTTTACAATGTTTTCTTTAACCACGACTGCATTTTCATCATTTTCAGGTTCTTTATCCACCACATCTTGTTTTGGTTCTTCTTTTTGCTTTTCCACGCCGGAAGTTTCAAACAGCTTAGATAATAAAACATTACGTTTTTTTCGTGGATTTTTCGCCGGCACATCTTCCACCGGCGATAATTTCTTTTCTTTTCTTTTGTCAACACGTGGCACATCATCCCAAGAAAAAAGCTGTGGCGCAGACTTTTGGGGTTCTTTTTGTTTACCTTTAGTTTTTGATACCGGCGACGACAAATCCTGCACAGTCTCTTTGTTTATTTTCGGCACTGTGTCCCAAGAAAACGGTGTGGCTTCGCCTTTTATGGTTTTCTTTCTTGTTTTTTTCTTTTTGTATTTTTCCTCAGGCTCGCTTTGGCTTGGCCTTGCAGAAAACTCAACACTATCACTCACGGCAGCAGCCATTTTATCCAGCTGTGCATCGTTGAGCGCCACATCACTTACATCAAATGACATCTGCCCTTGTATGGCGCGGAATGCATCCACTGCAGCACTGGCACTCACCGGCCCATCACCATTTCCCAGCTGCGCGCGCAACGCCTCGCCCAAAGAATTACCTTCAGGCACCTTGTCTGCTTTTGGTTTTTTTTGCGCAGGAGCTTTTTCTTTTTGGACTGCTTGCACTGCAGGCTCTGTGTTATCCCGCCACGGGCTTTTAGCCACAGCAGGTGCCTTCGTTGCTTCCTGTTGCAGTGTTTCCTCTTGCAAGGCCAAATCTTCTTCACTCAGCTCTATGCCATAAGCGGCCAGTATATCGGTGGCGCTTCCTGCCACATATGCACCCTCGCTTATCATAGCGTTTGTTCCACCCGACAGCTCTGAAAATATGCTGCCCGGTACTGCAAACACATCTCGGCCGTATTCACTGGCGAAATTCACCGTGCTCATAGTGCCGGAATGTCTGCGCGCTTCCACCACGCAAAGACCATGCGATAATCCTGCAATTATACGATTGCGCTGTAAAAAATATGGTTTTTCAGGCGCTGTTCCAATGGGGTATTCGCTCACCACCGCGCCGTACCTTCCAATAACTTCCATCATCTTACGGTTTGCGGCAGGATAGCAATGATCGTGTCCAAACGCAATACACGCGACTGTGGGCCCATTCACCGCCAAGGCGGCCTTGTGCGCTTCTGAATCAAGCCCACTGGCCAAGCCACTGACTATCACCGCACCGCCAAGTGCTATGCCTCTTCCGATAGCTTTCGCCGCTTCCACACCGTATGCCGACGGCCTGCGTGTGCCAACCACACCTATGGCTAGACGCCCATTCAACAGGGATACATCCCCTTGCACAAACAATATCACAGGCGGGTTATGAATACTTCTAAGTGCATCGGGATACTCTTCATCGTCATACCCAATGCACTGTACACCCGTCGAGCGAGCATGTTGTATAGGCAAGGTGAAGTCAGCAGGACTGGTTTCTGCCAAGCGCTCGGCCTGCTTTTGAGTCAGTATATCATCCAGTTTTTCACTACCCAAATCTTCGGCTATTTCCACCGCGCCACCCGGATATTCCGCCAGCAAGTCTCCGGTATTCACCGCACCAAATCCAAGGCCTGCCGCAAGCCAATACCAATGTTCTTTCGCCATATACTTCACCCCCTATCTTCTTTATACCACATTTTAAGCTATTTATTAATGAAATTATCTTTATTTTTCACTTTCATCATTTTCACCAATGCAAAGTTCTGACATCAGCACTGCCGCGGCCACGCCTGCGTTCAGACTTTCCACGTTGTTATACATTGGAATATACACTTTCTTATCTGCACCTGATAACAGATATTCGCTTAGCCCTGCCCCTTCATTTCCTATCAAAATAGCAAACGATGACTTCACTTTTGCCTTTTTATACGAAACTGCTTCTTTGTCAAGCGCCGCAGCAATCAAGTGTATCTTTTCTTCTTTTACTTTTTGTAAAAAATCTTCTTCATCAATATCTGTTAATATCGGAATTCGTCCCACCGAGCCCATAGATGCGCGCAGAGCTTTTTCTGCATACGGATCAGCACATCCATTCAGGAGCACCACTCCACCCATGCCAAACCCAGCCGCACTGCGCACCATCGCCCCAACATTCGCCGGGTCTTGTATAGTGTCGCACACTAAAATGCCCTTTTGTGTCTGCAAGTCTTCCCACGCATACTGCGCTGTATGAAAAAGGCAAAAAAGCCCTTGCGAGTTTTTTGTTCCGGCCAGCTTTTCCGCCACCGGCTCATTCACCACATAAACTTCATCTGCCAGCATTTCCAGGTCCTGATAACGCTTAAGAGTATCTTTTGCCACAAACACACTATGCACGCGGTGGGTGCTTGCAAGGTCTTTACACAAGCGGATACCCTCAGCGAAAAAAAGCCCCTGCTGCATCCGCTGTGTGCGATTTGTGGCAAGGGCTCTTGCGTTTTTCACTTGTGCGTTATCTCTGCTACTAATGTTTTTTTGCATTGCAAAAACCTCGCTCGCATTTTCCTCTTAATACGTCAAACGCCCTACACACTTGCGTGCGCGGGCGTTGGTCGCATTTAATTAA
>CAYJIC010000099.1:0-6039 GCA_964370155.1 uncultured Oscillospiraceae bacterium | reverse complement strand
AGACACACGCCCCTCAAACGTGCCTGTCTGCCGATTCCAGCACCTCCGCAAATATGTAAAGATATAACTTTTGTAGTTTAACATATCAGAATATAATATGTCAATAGAATACAGTAATTACTTGCGCCATAATAATAAAAACGATATAATAATAGATTAGATGAATAGAATTATTAAAAGAGGTGCGCTGAGTGGAAGTGTTGTTTACACAGGATAATATGATGCTGTTGGCGCGGCTGTTGGCGCTGTGCGTTGCTATTCCACTGCACGAGCTGGCACATGCCGTGGTAAGCGATAAGCTGGGTGACCATACCGCTCGAGATGCCGGCCGAATTACGCTGAACCCGATAAAACATATCGATCCTTTAGGCCTACTCTCTATGCTTTTTATAGGTGTTGGCTGGGCAAAACCCGTCCCGGTAAACCCAAGATACTATAAAAACCACAAAAAAGGCATGGCAATCACTTCGCTTGCAGGCCCGATATCTAATATGATGTTAGCGGTTTTTGCTATGGTGGCGTTCAAATTAGTGTATTATATAGGTTTTTCGGTTTTTGATAGCATACCGCTGGGCGTTGACGTTGCAGGCACAGTTTTATATTATTTTGCAGTTATAAATGTATCGCTTGCGCTGTTTAATATGCTACCGATACCACCACTGGATGGAAGCCGTGTGCTGGGAGTGATATTACCTGACAAGATATACTTTTCAATAATGAAGGTGGAAAGGTATATCATGATAGTTCTGATTTTATCAATGGTGATTCTTCCCAGGTTAACAGGATTTTCGCCTATCGGCTGGCTTTTAGGCCCGCTCACGTATACAGTGGTAGACTTCCTTGATACAATTACAATATTTATCGACAGACTATTCGGCTTATAGTGGTTGCGGAGGGTTATAATGGAACAAGAAATTCAGTATCACTTAGAAGATTTTGACGGGCCGCTGGACTTGCTTTTAAGCTTGGTACAAAAAAACAAAAAAAGCATTTACGAAATTGAAATCGTGGTACTTATAGATCAATACATGACAGTGATGTCACAACTGGAAAGTGGTAAAATGGAAGCGACCGGCGAGTTTGTCACTATGGCGGCACGCTTGGTAAACATGAAAAGCTATTTGCTACTTCCGCACAGTGAAGATGCCGAACGCATGAAAGAAGAACTACGTGGCCTGCTGGTAGAATACAGCGCATGCAAGGCGGTGGCATCACAGCTAAAAGAAATGGCATCAGGCGTGTTTTTAATAGTAAGAAAACCCGCCGAGATTAAAGTTGACACTACATATACCGGCAAACACGAGCTAAGCGAGCTTCTGGGTGCGTTTTCAATGATAAGCGGACGCAAAGCCGCAAAACGTATGCCGAAAGCCGAACAGTTTGACCCGCTGGTATCTGTGCCGGTGGTAAGTGTGATAGGCAGGGTAATATATCTATTGCGAGGCCTTACCGGTGGTGGGTTCACGTCTTTACAAAGTGCATTTTCAGCTTGTCGCCATAAAGGTGAGGCCGTGGCCACATTTTTGGCATTGCTGGAATTGATTCGAAGTGGTAGGGTGGAGATAGACGCTAAAGAAAATTTGTCGCTAAACAAGCTTGCACGTGGAAAAGATGCCTGACACAATATAAAGCTTAACAAGTTGAAATGGAGAAAAACATGGAACTGAAAGAGATAAAGGCACATTTGGAAGCTGTGCTTTTTGCCAATGCAGAGCCATTGAGTGCAGAACGGCTGGCGGATATATTGGATGTAGAAGAAGAAACTTTGGAACGTATACTAAAAGGTATGCGAGACGAATGTGAAAAAGAAGATAGGGGAATCCAGCTTATTAAACTGGAAAGTGGATGGCAATTCACTACAAAGCAAAGCAGTAGCGAGCAAGTAAAAAAAGCTATGCACCATAGGCGAAATACTCCGCTGGGCCCTGCTGCTTTGGAAGTGCTGGCCATTATTGCCTACAATCAGCCGGTAAGCCGTAGCTTTATAGAGCAGGTACGTGGAGTGGACTCTTCCTCCACTGTTGCAAGCTTGGTGGAAAAAGAACTGATTACCGAGGCGGGACGCCTTGACCTGCCCGGTAGACCGATAGCGTTTCGAACTACAGACGCATTTTTGCGTACATTTGGCATCACATCTTTGCAGGAGCTACCTCAGCTACATACAGAAGATGAAGAGGAAAACATGTCGGATGATCAAGAATTGAATTTGGTGTCTAATGATCTTAAAGACGTTGTGAACACAGATGTATAGACGGATGTATACACATTAAAATCAAGTGGATATATATCAATAGCGTATGTATTTATGCTATAAGGTATGTCGGTGTAAACGTAGATGTTTTGCAATACTTCGGGCAAAGCGAAATGATTTTTGTATAGGGTGAAAAAGTACCGGAAAAGGAGAGCAGACGGTGCCGAAGAATAAAGCAGAAAAGCAAAAGACAAGCTTGCCTAAACGCTTGTTGCCGTATGGTATTGCAGCCGTGGCATTGGCTGTGTTTTTGTTTTGCGCCGTGTTGTTTGGTTTTGTGCCTGTTTTATTGTTTTTACTAAAGCTTATTGGATGGACACTTTTGACAGTGGTGGTCATAGTACTGGTGGTGCTACTGTGTCCGTTTATCATAGGTGTGAAGTACGAGCTTGAAAAAATAGTGGTATGGGTACGTTTTTTAGGAATAAAAATCAATGTGTACCCATTGTCAAAATGGATGGAAAAAATAATAGAAAACAGGAAAAATAAAAAGCCGAAGCCCGAAAAGAAGAAAAAAGAAGATGATAAAGAAGAAGTGCAGGAAAAGCCAAAAAGAAACTGGCGCGCGGCAATAGAAAAACAAAAGAAGTTGGCAGTGGCGATAAAAGAAGCATTGGGCGTGTTTTTTTGGCACATTCGTGTTAGGAATGTACGCCTGTGTCTACCGGTGCACACTGAGGATGCCGCGGATACAGCCATGCGGTGTGGTCAGGTGCAAGCAGCCATAGGTACAGTGCGCGCCATGTTAGAGGGCAGGGTGCATGTGCAGTACAAGCAACTGGAAGTGGTACCGGATTTTACAGGCGATTTGTCAAAAGCTATGTTTTTCACTTGTAAAATAAGCTTAAAACCGGTTATAATAGTAATGATGAGTATTAAATTTTTGCAAAGGTGGCTACAAAAGCGTCCGTACAGCAAGAAAGTATACAAACAAGCATTAAAAGCCAAAAGAAGAAGGCAGAAGATGTATAATAAGATGCGACGGGCAAATGCATCTAAAAAATAAAAATTTGCAGGCAGGAGGAGCGAAGACATGGCAAACGGTGAACATCCCATTAATGGTCTTATGAATGTGACACTGGAAAAAATACGGCAGATGGTGGATGCCAACACAATTATTGGTAATCCAATTCAAGCGCCGGACGGTACTACAGTGCTACCGGTAAGTAAAGTGAGCTTTGGCTTTACCAGCGGAGGCAGTGATTTTGTCAGCAGTAAAGTGCCAAAAGAACTGTTTGGTGGTGGCTCCGGTGCAGGTATGTCCATTACACCGGTGGCGTTTTTAGTGTTGCAGAAAGATAATGTGCGCTTAATTCAGCTTGCCGACAAGGACAACAGCCTGGATCGAATCTTAAATATGGTACCGGATGTGATGGATAAAGTGCAAGGATTTGTCAGCTCAAACGGTAAAAACAAAAAAGATAAAGAACAAGAAGAAGTGGATTTATTTGCCTCTGAAACAGAAAAGGATACAGTGTGAAAAAAGAGCGAGTACAAAAAGTGATGGCGGCACGTGGTGTGTGTAGCAGACGTGCGGCAGAGGTTATGATTAAAAGTAAGAGGGTGACGGTAAACGGTCGCCCGGTAGGTCTTGGAGACAGCATGGATGCCGACAAAGACATTTTACATGTGGACGGGCAGGCTTTCTTCCCACAAAGGAAAAAACAAAATCGGTACATTATGCTGAACAAGCCACGTGGATATGTGACCACGGCAAAAGACGAGCGTGGCCGCAAAACAGTTATGGAGCTTTTGGAAGATGTGGAGCAAAGGATATATCCCATCGGCAGGCTGGATAAAAACAGCGAAGGATTGCTTCTTTTTACCGATGATGGAAACTTTGCCAACCGCATGATGCATCCGGGCGCAGGGGTGTCGAAGCTATATCGTACCACGGTGCGTCCACGTGCCACAGAAGAACAAGTGGCAAAGCTTGCCAGTGGTGTGACGCTTGACGACGGTAGCCGTACCATGCCGGCCTCGGTACATGTGGTGGCAGAAGATGAGACACGCAGCGTGCTGGAGATAGCTATCAGAGAAGGTAAAAACCGTCAGATACGCAGAATGTGTGAGGCTGTGAAGCTACAGGTTATTCGCTTGCGCCGAAACGCAGTGGGTCCACTGAAACTGGGAATGCTGAAGCCCGGACAGTGGAGGGAGCTAACTTCCACAGAGGTGAAAGCACTGCAAAATAGTGCGTTGAAAGCCGAAAAACGTAAAACGCGCTGAGTGGCGAACATATTGCTTTAAAGGGAGGAAATATATATGCTGTCGATGCTACCCATTAGGGAGCCTGATGTTGTTATTTTGCTAAATGACGGCAAGTTTGAAGGGGAAGTAGAGGGCTATGTCATGATGGACGGGCCTACATATCTTGGCCATGCTTTGTTTAGGGTGGACGGAAATGTGACCACAGTACTTGACTCTGATGTGAAGGAAAACCAAAACCTTGACGGGATTGTTCGTGCTTGCATTGCAAACGGTGAAAATCGTGGCGCAAAAGAGTTTGCGGTGAACGAAGATAATCCACGTCTGGCCGAATGGTGGCAAGTGTTTTGTAAAGATTTAAAGGCACCTGTTTCAGTAACGCATATTTTTGAGCTATGTTAAGGCAAACCAGGTATTTTACCAAAAAAAGAAATAAATACGTATAATCGTATATTTGTTTGCGAGCATACACGCGCGAAATAATTAGTGTATATGTTTGCAAACTTTTTTCATTAAAATACTTGTGAAAATGGTGGCAAAATAGTATAATATATTCGATTCGGATTTTTGGAGATGGAAAATCAGCGGAGTATAAAAACAAAACCGTTATTTTGTCTCCGTGAACAGATATGGACTTAATACAAATGGAGGGCTGTAAATGGCTTCAAAAAAACTGGGACCGGCAGAACAGTTGGCTGCATTCTACGACGCCGGTGTCTACACAACGTTGTCTGAGAGCGACGCAGGTATGACTGCTTATGGAATGGTAGGCGGCCAAGGTGCTTATGCAATTTGTCAAAATGGGCAAGCACAAGGTGCAAGTGATGTGAAAATGGGTCGTCGTGTATTGAAGTTGGCGGCAGAAACGGGCAATCCCGTGGTGAGTTTTTATGACTCTACCGGCGCTAAAATTGATGACGGTTTGGCCAGCTTGAAATCGGCTGGAAAAATGGCTGCTGCCGCAGCAAAAGTATCAGGTGTGGTACCTCAGTTGGCAGTGGTTACCGGTGTATGCGGTGCCAGTGCGGCCATGGCTGCAGCTTGTGCAGACTTGTGCATTGTCACAAAAGAAGCACAAATGTTTTTATCATCTCCGTTTTTGTCTGCAGCAGCAGGCGATAAAACACCGGGCGCAGGCAGTGCTGATAGTGCTGTTGAAGCCGGTGTGGCAAACGTGGTGGTGGATACAGCAGAAGATGCCGCAAAATTAGCCGCAAAACTTTTAATGCTACTTCCACAAAACAACTTGTCAGAGGCAGGCACATTTGAATATGCGCCTTCTGC
Source organism: uncultured Oscillospiraceae bacterium (assembly GCA_964370155.1). Taxonomy (GTDB): domain Bacteria; phylum Bacillota; class Clostridia; order Oscillospirales; family Ruminococcaceae; genus JAAYCI01. Next base: position 296 of record CAYJIC010000099.1, on the reverse strand, counting down.
TGTGGCGTGGCCTGCAAAATATACAGGTCAAGGCGCTGTAGATGCTTTGGCAGACACAGACAGTGCTGTTGAGTTATTTGCAGGCTTTGGCGATGGCATCATTACCAGCCTTGCAACAATGGACGGCAACACAGTTGGTATTGCCGCTACAAACGGCCCCGATACATACATGGGTTGGAAGTGCTCGCTACGTGCTGCACGTTTTGCGCGTTTGTGTGACGCATACAGCATTCCTTTGGTAACAGTGCTGAACACAGGTGGTTTCATCATGAGCACACAAAGTGACGAGGCAGGAA
>CAYJIC010000098.1:0-6209 GCA_964370155.1 uncultured Oscillospiraceae bacterium | reverse complement strand
CAGTCAAAAGACAAAGTGTATTTTTATAAAGAAGACGGCAAAGAAGTGAAAAAAGAGATGCAAACATCCACTCTTAAGTTTGAAGAGGCTGAAAAAGGCGAGTATGATTATTACATGCTAAAAGAGATAAACGAGCAACCAAAAGCGCTGAGACGTACGATTTTTCATCGTATAAATAACGACTTTACGCTTGATTTTTCTGCCGATGATATCACGGACGACTTTTTTGATTCTTTTAGACATATCTATATAGTGGGCTGTGGCACGGCGTATTATGCGGCCACGCTGGGCAAAGAAATCATTAAGCGTGTGGCGAAGATAAACGTGTCGATAGAAATAGCCTCAGAGTTTCGCTACAATCCGCCGATTTTGCGCGAGCATGACCTTGTGATGCTGGTGTCACAGTCGGGCGAGACAGCAGATACTTTGGCGGCGTTGCGCCTGGCAAAAAGCAAGGGGGTTTCCACGCTTGCGGTGGTAAACGTGCCCGGTTCAGCCATTGCGCTGGAGGCAGATAGAGTACTGCAAACATACGCAGGCCCGGAAATAGCCGTGGCCAGCACAAAGGCGTTTAGTGTGCAGGTTGCCAGCATGTATCTTGTGGCCATAAAAACAGCATTGATTAAAGGAACGTGTAGCAGGCAAGAAGGCCAAACTATGCTGAGACAGCTGAAGGAAACAGTGGAAAATATGAACGAAATATTTGCGCTGAATGATGTGTGCCACGACATAGCAAAAGAGTTTTCTAAAGTGCAAAGCATGTTTTACATCGGGCGTGGATATGACGCAAGCCTGTCCACAGAAGGTGCGCTGAAACTGAAAGAAATATCCTACATTCACGCCGAGGCATATGCCGCAGGAGAGCTGAAACATGGCACTATATCGCTGATAACCGAAGAGACGCCCGTGATTGCGCTGGTGACGGATAAACGCCTGGCAAAGAAAACCATCAGCAACATGAAAGAGGTGAAAGCGCGCGGCGGGAAAATCACAGCGGTGTGCCTTAGTGGCATAGATATCCCAAAAGATGCGTATGACACACTGATACCGATAAAATGCAAACACACGTTGTTTGCGCCGCTGTATGCCATTATTCCGCTTCAGTTATTGGCATACCACACAGCGGTGATAAAGGGATGTGACGTGGACAAACCACGTAATTTGGCAAAATCTGTGACGGTAGAGTGAGTTGCTAAATATGATTTAATAAAATGTAGCACAAAAAAAGATGAGTAGAAATACTCATCTTTTTTAATGTGAGGTATAAAAACAGGTTTGAGCTACATTGGCTAAACAAGCAATATTGTACCCGATATTAAAAGCAAAATATAAGTGATTTTTAAAAATACTTTTTGGTTTATTTTGCCATATATTTTATTTCCGAAATACACACTTAACAATGCTGTGGGTATGGCGGCAATCGTCATGATGGTAACTTCTGTTGTGAAAAATCCACTTTGCAAATGGGTGAAAAATAAAATTCCGTTTAATAGTATCCACATAACAGACAAAGTTGCTCTGAATTTATGCTTATCTTTTAAAGCGTGTATCGCATAAATAACTAAAAGGCTGCCGCCGCTTATAAACATCCCGTGGATTATACCTGCAAAAACTATGACAATATACATAGCAAAAACAGGTAGCTTAATTTCTTTTTTTATGAAAAGTTTTTTCAAAGCGATGGAGATAATAAGTGCACCAAAAGCGTGTAAAAGTGTATCGGTAGAAACAATGTTTAAAAGATAAATACCAATAACTAATCCTAATAACATTAAAGAAGACATTTTGAAAAGTTCTTTTTTGTCTATATCACGGTAGTTTTTTATAGCGACAATGGCGCATATCACAATAGCGACTGCATTCAGCACAGCTTTTGCATCGTCCATTCCGACAAGCAGTATAGAAAACGGCATTGCAAGCATAGTACCGGCAAATCCCGTTACCACTTGAACGGTGTTTGAAACTATGATAACTATAAAAAATAAAATGGTATTAAGCATTGTGAACCCCGCTTGTTTGCTTGGCGTTTCTTGTGACGTCAAACAAAAAATGATAAAAATTGCCGACAAGTTAGCTTGAAATAAAAAAGCATCGGATATGAATCCGATGCCTAGTTGAGTCCGGCAAAAAGCCGATGGTGCGCGCGGAGGGACTTGAACCCACACGTCGAAAGACACTAGATCCTAAATCTAGCGCGTCTGCCAATTCCGCCACGCGCGCATGCATTAACTGCAACTCCTATATAATAACAAATAAAAATTGATTAGTCAAGACAAAAATATATAAATTTATTTTGTAATTTATATATTTTTATAATATACTTATATATGTATGAAAATATATAGTGTTGCACTGCACTAATACACACGGAGGATGTAATGCCAAAGTTTACCACACTATACAGTAGCTCGGCGGGAAATTGCGCTGTGGTGGAACAAAACGGACAGTTTATATTGATTGACATGGGTGGCAGCTGTAAAGCTACGTGTACAGGCATAGAGGAAATAGGCCTTTGTATAGATGATTTACAGGGTATCATACTCACACACGAGCACAGCGACCATGTGAAGGGCCTGAAAGTGTTTTTGAAACGATACAATGTACCGGTGTGGGGAAGTATCGGCACGCTGTCTTTTGCGCAGTCGGCCGGTGCAGTGCCTAAAGAGGCAAACTTGCTGGAAATACATCGGCCAATTCAGATGGCAGGCTTTATGATACATCCGTTTTCCACCAGCCACGACGCGGCAGAGTGCCTTGGCTTTCGGCTGGAGTCTATGCATGAAGAAGGCTCGATAATGGCTATTGCCACAGACCTTGGCTATGTTTCAAAAGAAGTGCTGGATGCGTTTGAAGGGGTCGGCCTTGCTGTGCTTGAGGCAAACTATGACGATGATATGCTGAAAAACGGTAAGTACCACTATGCGCTTAAAAAACGCATTTTTTCGCAAAGAGGACATTTGTCAAACAAAGATGCCGCAAAAACAGTGGCAAAATGTATAGCCGCAGGTGCAAAAAACGCAGTGATGTGTCATTTGTCTAAAGAAAACAACCACCCAAATTTAGTGCAAAAAGAGGTGGAAGATGCACTGTATGAATGGGGCATCACCGATAAAAGCAGGGTGCATATAGCGAAAAGAGACAAACCGTGTAAGTGGATAGAATTTTAAAAGGGGTGCTTTGTGAGGCAGATAACAGTGATAGCCATGGGCAAACTTTCTGCATATTATGCGCAAGGCGTGGCAGAATATGCAAAAAGGCTGCAGGGTTTTTGCAAGTTTGAGATAGTAGAGCTTTCGGAAGAGACCATAAACGAAAAAAATGCATCAAAGGCCGTGATAGACGCAGCCTTGCAAAAAGAAGGCGTGCGAATTTTGGCCGCAGTGCCCAAAAACGCCAAAATAGTAGCGATGTGTGTGGAAGGAAAACACCTTACCAGCGAAGAATTTTCACAGACGTTTAATGATGCGGCCCAAAGTGGTACTTCGTGCATGGCGTTTGTGATAGGCTCATCACATGGCCTGTGTAGCACGGTGAAAGACAAGGCTTTTTTAAGGCTGTCATTATCGAAGATGACGCTGCCACACCAGCTGGCACGTTTGGTGCTGTCAGAGCAGATATATCGTGCGCTCAGCATCACAGCAGGAACGAAATATCATAAATAATAATGTAATGTAAACAGTGGAGGACAAATATAAATGCGCAGTGCGGCAAGAAACTTTAAAGGAGACGTCACAAGGCTTATTTTAGGTCCGGCATTTAAGCTACTGGAAGCTGTGCTTGAGTTGTTTGTGCCTTTAGTAATGGCACGCATGATAGACAGGGCGGTTGCCGGCGATGTATCTGCTTTGTGGAAAGATGGCGTTGTTTTGCTGTCTCTTGCGGTAGGAGGGATAGTATCGGCGACTATATGCCAGTATTTTGCCGCAGAAAGCGCAGGCAGATTTGGCGCAAAATTGCGCGCTCAGATATATGAACATGTGCTTGGGTTTTCCGCTAAAGAAAGCGAAAAATTTGGAGGCAGCGGCCTTATCACTCGTATGACAAACGATACCATGCATATTCAAACAGGGGTGAATATGCTAATACGGATTGGAGTAAGGGTACCGTTTTTGATAATAGGTGGGCTGGTGATGGCGCTGTATTTGAACGTCGAGATTGGCATACTTTTTTTGATAACAACAGTGGTTATAGCTGCTGTGCTGTACATTGTGATGAAAACCACCTTGCCGGGATATAAGAAAATACAAACAGGGCAAGACAACATGGCGCGGATAACATCGGAAAATATGGCGGGTGTCAGGGTGATTCGTGCGTTTGCTCGCAAAGACGAAGAAGTGAAATCATTTGATTCGGCGGCAGAAGACTTGTCCAACTTGGTGATAAAAATAGGTAAAATATCGGCGGCGCTAAATCCGCTAACTTCTTTAGTGGTGGGTTTTGCCACGGTTGGAATAGTATATCTTGGTGGAATCATGACTTTCCAAGGAAGAAGTACACCGGGTGAAGTAATAGCACTTGTCAGTTATATGAACCAAATTATGCTGTCTATGGTGGTAGGTGCGAACTTGATAGTGCTGTTCACAAAAGCATTGGCCAGCCTTGGACGGGTGGGTGATGTGCTGGATTGCGAGACGTCCATCGTAGACGGTGCAGGCACGGAAGAAGTGAAAGACGCATCGGCAATAAGCTTTGCAAATGTAGATTTTAGGTACCATGAAAAAGCCGAGCTTGCCTTGCGAGACATCAGTTTTTCGGTAAATCAAGGGCAAACGGTGGGGATTATCGGTGGTACAGGTAGTGGAAAAACTACTATGATCAGCCTTTTAATGCGCAGTTTTGATGCCGAAAAAGGAAAAGTAGAGTGCTTTGGATCGGATGTAAGGGACTATACACTGAAAGATTTGCGTTTGAAATTTGGGTTTGTGCCCTCACGTCCGTTATTATTTAGCGGCACACTACGGGAAAATTTATGCCTTGGTGCGCGAAATGCAAGCGAAGATATGCTTTGGAAATCTTTAAAAATAGCGCAAGCCGAAGACTTTGTGAAGGCGTGGGACGACGGCCTTGATACCGTGATACAGGAAGGCGGAAAAAATCTTTCAGGTGGCCAAAAACAGCGCATAGCCATTGCAAGAGCGCTGGTGAAAGATCCGGACATTTTAATCTTGGACGACGCAACCAGTGCGCTTGACTACGCCACCGATGCAAGACTTCGCAAAGAGTTGAAAGGATATGTATCGAAGCAAAATCGTGCGCTTACCACAGTTTTGGTGGCTCAGCGTGTGGCAGGCATGCAAGGCGCCGATGTGATACTTGTGATGGATGACGGCGAGCTGATAGCAAAAGGTACACATGAAGAGCTCATAAAAGAAAACGACGTATATCGTGAAATTTGCCACTCTCAAGGAATGGAAGATACGACTCAGGTCACACTTGATGAAGGAGGCACACAATGACAAGCATAGTGATAAAACGGCTGTGGAAGATGCTGGTGAAACAAAAATTGTTTCTTTTTGCGGCGTTTGTGTTTTCGGCAGGGTATGTGCCTCTTGCGCTGGTGGGTCCGATTCTTATCGGGCGCGCGGTGGACGGTATTGTAGGGCAAGGCGATGTGGATTTTGCCGGTATGCTTAGGTATCTGGTAATGCTGGCAATAACGGTGGTGCTGGGTGCTATTTTGCAGTGGCTGGGCCTTGTGACAGCAAGACGCCTTAGCGCCACGCTGACAAAACAGATGCGCCAAAAGGCACATGCGGCGGTGAACAAGGCGCCGCTAATGCAAATAGATGCCCATCCTCACGGTGACATTGTCAGCCGAATTATAAACGATGCGCAAGCCTTGGAAGAAGGGCTACTTCAGGCAATCAGTCAGCTGATACCGGGCGCATTCACCATTGTGATGACCATTGTAATGATGATGGTTTTAAACATACCTATTGCATTGATGGTGGTGTTTATCACTCCGCTGTCCATGATGTTTGCACGGTTTGTGGCAAAACGCAGCGCCAAGTACTTTAAGCGCCAAAGTGGGGCACAAGGCCAGATGTCGGCCAAAGTACAGGAAACGGTGGAAGGTCTGGAACTTGTGCGGTTGTTCGGTGCCCAGCAGCAGTTTTCAGAAGATTTTGAAAAACACAGCGATATGTTTTTTCACGCAAACAGGAAGGCGATATTTTACTCAAGCATAGGCAATCCCGGAGCACGGTTTA
>CAYJIC010000097.1:0-6257 GCA_964370155.1 uncultured Oscillospiraceae bacterium | reverse complement strand
ACGTTGAGATAGCAGTATTTTCATACACGGCAATTTGCATAGCTCTTTTGATATTGACGGCTATTCTTATACCGATGAGATATTTCAGTAATTTATCGCTCACAAAAAGAAACAGAAAAATATTGCGTCTTGTCGAGCAGAGAATTATTGCTTTAAAAGATGGCGAAAAAATTTCGCAAGATCAGATTGTTGCGGAAATGTCGGTGAAAAGGCTGGCACATTTGAACGAACTGATTGCTTTTACAAGAGCCATTGAAAGTTTGAGAAAAATTTATTCTGCGGAAGATGTGAACCGCTACTGCATGAACTTGTTGCCTGTGTTTGATTCGTTGTCAGATATGCATATGAAAAAACCTGTGCTTTATCGTACGTATTTTATCTACTCACTCGGAATGGTGTATAAAGATGCAGGTAAAGTATCGGAAAAAATTAATGACTTTTTGATAATCAATATTCGAACAAACTCGGTTTATTGTAGGCAAAATGTTTTGGCCACTTGTTATAGTTTTGGTGATGTTGATCAAGTAGCGCGTCTTATCAGGATTTTTAATCGTACGTATGATGACTACAGCGCTAGACTTATAAGTGACGGGCTGGTGGAGTTTGAAGGTGATAAAGTCGGTCTTGCTGACGCTTTGATTGAAAGCTATGAAGATTTTAAGCCTTATCTGCAGCTGTCTGTGTTGAACTTTATTCGTTTTACGCAAGGTGGACATAATGATATGATGCTTAGCATACTGACCGATGAAGAATCGGATAATGAACATATTATTTCTGCAATTAGGTATTTTGGTAAATATCAAGATGAAAGAACACGTACGATTTTGGAAAGTTATTTGACACCCGAGCAGATAGAATTAAATCCTGATGTGGCTGCGGTAAGTGCATTGTCGCTTGCGACATATCCCGGTGGTAACACATTTGATACATTAAAAAAATCGCTTAGCAGCAGCGACTGGTATGTAAGGCTGAACGCTTCCATTAGCCTGGAGCGTTTGGGATTTGATTATCAGCAAATGGCCGATGTTTTGAGTGGCAGCGACAGATATGCCAGGGAAATTGCATATTATCGCTTGGAACAATACAGGCAACGGCAAAACCAAGAAATTGTATTGAGAGGTAAGTAAAGCCTATGTCAGCTACTACTATTGAAATACTCAGGGATGCTATAGAAATAATTAATATTTTATTTGTTGTATATCTTATTGGGTATTCGACTGCTCTTTTTGCGTCTTGTGTGATAGGCAGTATATCTCTTTATGATAAATGGCAGATGAACGAGCTGAAAAATAACCTTCCAAACGAGCATTTCATTCCGGTATCTCTGATAGTGCCCTCTTACAATGAGGCCGCAGGTATATTGGGTACAGTGTATTCATTACTTGATCTGGACTACAATATATTTGAAATAATTGTTGTGAATGATGGGTCTTCTGATGATACAAGCGAAGTGATGATAGAGCAATTTAACATGCTTGAAGTTAAACGGCCTATCAGAATGCAGGTTTCATCAAAAGGTGCCACATCAATATATGAAGCGACTATAAACGGCAGGGAAGTCACCCTGATAAATAAAGAAAACGGCGGAAAAGCAGATGCGCTGAACCTGGGAATTAATGCATCCAAATATCCATATATTATTACTATTGACGCAGACACAATGCTGGATTCATTAGCAGTGCGAAACATTATGTCTCCCGCCATGGAAGACGACGACGTTATCGCAGTAGGCGGCATTGTTAGGCCAGCGAATGACCTGAAAATTGCCAAAGGTAAAGTGGTAAAGCCCAGTATGCCAAAAAACCTATTTGCGTGTATGCAGGCATTTGAGTATGATCGTTCCTTTTTGTCTTCCAGACTGCTGTTTGATAAGATGAACGCAACCTTGATAATTTCAGGTGCGTTTGGAATGTATCGCAAAAAAGAAATGATAGCCATTGGTGGATATCACCAAGATACCATAGGCGAGGACATGGAGCTGGTTGTGAAGCTTCATTCTTACTGCAAAACACTAAACTTGCCATATAAAATATCATACGCTTCGGATGCTGTGTGCTGGACGCAAGTTCCAAAACATATATCGGATTATGTAAATCAGCGGCGCAGGTGGCATATTGGTCTGTTCCAAACACTTATGAATTATCGTTGGCTTTTATTTCGTAGAGCTATCGGTGGACGGCTCTGGATTTCATTTATTTACTATACTATATATGAACTGTTTTCGCCCATAATAGAACTTATTGGCGTGCTGACAATGATAGGTGCGGTATTACTAGGGCTGATAAATTTACCGTTTATGCTACTGTTTTTGTTTGTTTATGTGTTGTTTGGATGGATACTCACACTTGTGGCTTTCTTTTCACGTATCAACACCACAAATACCGGTATTACTACAGGAGATGTTGTTCGTTCGTTTTTATATTGTCTGCTTGAAAATACATTTATGCGTTTGATACTTTCTTTTGCACGTCTTACAGCGTTTACAGGTTATAAAAAGCTTAGGCTTAGATGGAATAAAGTGCGTAGACAAAAAGTGGATTTGTACGATTAAACAATTTGACATAGGGAATATCGGGTGAAAAAAATGAAAAAAAATCAATGGTTGTTATTTACTATTATTACAGTAGTTATTTGCACAGTAGCTGCTTTTGCTATGCTGTTTACAACTAATTATTTTAATTATGATGACCCTCTTTTGGAGGGGGATGTTTATATCATAGGCAACACCGATAATTTTCCGATAGAGGCTAAAATCAACGGGCACTGGGCAGGAATGCTGCCTGAGACATATAAGTATATTGAACAGCAAACAGGAATAGAGTTTCAATACATGGATTCTTCCGATGGCTGGGAGTCTATGATATCGAATGAACAAGCTGAGATTATTGGCGCGATAACAACGCAAGAAGGCGAAAATCTGGCTGAACATTACGATGTTGTTGTAAGTGAAGTGTTGTTTCAATATGCAGGGCTGGACTATCATATCGGATATACTTCCCTTGCCTCGCAGGAAATGATAGATACCATAAATCTTGCTATCAGCGACATAACAGCGTTTAATAAAGCGGAAGTGGCGCTGAAGGTTGCTGTGGGGATATACAACGAAAGAATACCTGACTGGATTATACTGGTGCTTACTATAGGATTGATAATATTTGTTATGTTGCAAATATTTGTTGCTTCAACGAATAAAAAACTAAACAGCACACAAAAGGAAATTAAAGAAAGTACACTTGTTCAGGGCGTTAAGAATACAGCTTATTTTGAAAAAATATTTACCGGCTTACAAAAAACAAAAACACATCATCTTTATTATGCATGCCTTATTGAGGTGGATAATACCTCTACACAATGGTTTTTTGGTGATGAAGCCGGAAAAAATGCCATCGTTAACACACATGGCCTAATTGGAGAGTTGATTGGCAAAGACTTTGTTTTAGCGCGTGAGTCGGAGAATACATTTTTACTTACGTTTCCGGCCGGTGGTGAAAATGTAGCAAATACAATACTGGAAGATATTGTTGAAAAGTTAAATGAAGAAATATCAAAATTAAATAGCACTGTAAATATGCATGTGTATGTTGGAGCTTGTCAGCTGAGCGATATCGAAGGCGGGTTCCAAACATTGTTGCAGGTTTTGCGATATTCACTGGTTACGGCAAAAGAAAGCAATAAGAGCATGGTGTTTGCCGACGCACAAATGATAAAGGGCCTTTTGGAAATGACGTCACTTGGCAGAGACTTGATCCAAGAAGATGCTTTTTCTGATTTTGTGGTGCATTTACTACCGACGATAGACACAAAAACCAATAAAATCTCAGGTGCGCATGCCCTTGTGCGATGGGAACATAAAACAAAAGGCTTGCTACAACCGAGTGCATTTTTGGATCAATTTGAATCATCAGGTAGGGTGAAAGAACTTAATTATCGTGTGTTTGAGCTTATTTGCAAATACTTCGGGGAGCTGGATGCAGAGAAAATCAAGGATAAATGTATCACTTGTAATATGTCAATGGCGAACCTAGAAGACTCGGATTTTAGTGTTAAGATTGATGATTGCATGAAAGAGTATAATATTCCAAACGGGGTGCTGGGCATTGAGATAACATCGGGCCTTTCTGCAAAAATGACAAAAACAGTGTCTGACAACATAAAATTCTTAAAAGAAAGAAACATTAATATTGTCATAACTCGATTTGGAAATGAAAATGCAAGCTTCCCACTACTTTCAGAGTACAAAGCTGATTATGTGAAACTGGATCCTGTATATTTAGACACAGCCTCTACAAAAGATGGTGCTGTGTTGGTAAGTTATATAGTCAAATTAATACATTTGATGGATATCAAAGTTATTTGTGAAAGAATAGAAACACCTATACAAGAAAAAACATTTAAAGCATTAAATGTGGATTGTATCTCAGGGTATAGATTTTTTAGGCCCATGCCTACAAATGAGTTTATCACGCTGATAAATAGTGAAGAAGTGTAATTTTTAACATAAGTGCAACCTTTGAGCCGACATTCTTTTTTAAAAGAATGTCGGTTTTTGCGATTTGTTTACACAGAAATTTTACTGTAGTATAGTGACAAGTGTGGTATAATAAGTAAATACAGGATAAGTATTTTTTTGAGGTAAACTATGGCAGAAAAGATGAAAGAAACATTTGAACTGGTGTCGTCGTATCAGCCTACAGGAGATCAGCCGCTTGCTATAGACAAGCTGGTAGATGGGCTGAAAGAAGGGTATACAGAGCAGACGCTATTGGGCGTGACGGGTAGCGGAAAAACATATACAATGGCCAACGTGATTGCAAAAGTGAACCGCCCAACGTTGGTATTGGCACATAACAAAATCTTGGCGGCACAACTTTGCAACGAGTTTCGGGAATTTTTCCCCAATAATGCTGTAGAGTATTTTGTGTCGTATTATGATTATTATCAGCCTGAGGCATATATACCGTCTACCGATACTTATATCGAAAAAGATTCGGACATAAACGACGAGATAGATCGCTTAAGGCACTCGGCTACCTCGGCGCTGTCAGAGCGTAGAGATGTCATTATTGTGGCGTCGGTGTCGTGTATATATTCACTGGGTAACCCTATCGACTATCGAAAAAGCGTGATAAGCTTGCGCCCGGGAATGAAAATCGGGCGGAATGATTTGCTGAAAAAGCTGGTGTCGCTACAGTATGAGCGCAATGACATACAGTTTGTGAGAAATAAGTTTCGTGTAAAAGGTGACGTGGTGGAAATACACCCTGCATACACAGAAGAACTGGCGTTCAGAGTGGAGTTTTTCGGTGATGAAATTGAGCGTATCAGTGAAACACGGCCGGTGAGCGGCGAGCGACTTCGCGACTTACAGCATGTGGCTATTTTCCCAGCGAGTCACTATATTGTACCGCAGGAAACCCTGCAAAAAGGCATTGAAGAACTGGAAGAAGAGATGCAATCTCAGGTGAAATATTTCACTGCCGAGGAAAAGCTTATTGAGGCGCAACGGATTGCACAGCGCACAAGATATGACATGGAAATGCTAGCAGAAATAGGCACGTGCAAAGGAATAGAAAACTATTCACGGGTGCTAAGTGGGCGTCCTGCAGGCTCTATTCCCTTTACATTGCTTGATTATTTTCCGGACGACTGGCTGTTATTTGTGGACGAAAGTCATGTGATGTTGCCACAGTTGCGCGCCATGTATGGCGGTGATTATGCGCGCAAAAAAAACCTGGTAGATTTCGGGTTTAGGCTGCCCAGCGCTTTTGATAACCGTCCTTTGAAAGCCGAAGAGTTTATGGATAAAGTAAACCAAGTGGTGTATGTCAGCGCAACGCCCGGCGAGTATGAAAAAGAAAACAGCAAAAAAATAGTGGAGCAGATAATAAGGCCCACAGGCCTTGTGGACCCGCCTGTTATAGTGAAACCGGTGCAAGGTCAAATGGAAGATTTGCTTAGTGAAATCAATATGCGAACAGCGAAAAACCAGCGTACATTAGTGACAACACTAACAAAAAAGATGGCGGAAGATTTAACAGGGTATATGACAGAGCATGGCGTATCTGTGAAATATATGCATCATGAGATAGATACATTTGAGCGCATGGAACTGGTGAGAGATCTGCGCAGTGGTGCAATAGACGTGATTGTGGGAATAAACCTGTTACGTGAGGGATTGGACTTGCCGGAAGTGAGCCTGGTGGCGGTTTTGGACGCAGACAAGGAAGGCTTTTTGCGCAGTACCACCAGCCTTGTGC
>CAYJIC010000096.1:0-6381 GCA_964370155.1 uncultured Oscillospiraceae bacterium | reverse complement strand
TATCGCTTCCTTGCACTTGGCACTTTCCCAGTGCCCTACAGTTTCGGCTACTGGTGAAATACGGGTTGCGGCACCAGCAAGGATTTTCAGCAACAAAAAACCGGCCACACGTTGTGTGAGCCGGTTCTGTTTAGAAAGAAAGGTTTATGCAAAAAAAGTTGAGTTTATATGTGAACCGCATAAGGCCGCGGATTGGCTTTGGTCTGTCGCGCCGCATGATGCAGGACGACAGGAAGTTTATGTAAAAGCTAATGTTCATATGTAAACCGCATAAGACAGCGGATTGGCTTTGGTCTGTCGCGCTGCATAGCACAGGACGACAGGAATTGTTATGCTTGGGCGAATTCGTTACCCCTTTTATTAAATAAGCCGTAAGACTATGTGGCGTTACATAAGCTACCTTTTTCGCTGTTTAGGAAAGCGGTGTTATGTAATGAACTTAGTATACGCACCACATGTGAAAGAAAAATGAGGCGTAAAGGGATAATGTGTGAAAACAAAACAAAGAAATGGGAAAGAAAACATGGGGATAAACTATAACCTGAAAATGCATGAGATGATGAAAACGTTTCCTAAGGGCACGCCGCTGCTATTACAGGTGTGTTGTGGGCCGTGCGCTACATCGGTGCTTCAAAGGCTGTGTGAGCATTTTGCGGTGACAGCGTTTTTTTATAACCCCAACATTATGCCGAAAGAAGAATATGACAAAAGGCTGGATACGCTGAAAGCCCTGCTTTCACAGATGGAGTTTACATATCCCGTGACCCTGATGGAAAGTGAATATGATGGCGAAGAGTATTTAAAAGCGGTAAAAGGCCTGGAAAGCTTGCCCGAAGGCGGAGAAAGATGCAAGGTGTGTTTTGATGTGAGGCTTTCAAAAACAGCGCAAACTGCGGCAGAAAACGGGTTTTCTGTGTTTTGTACCACGTTGTCGGTCAGTCCACATAAAAACGCTGAGGCAATAAACACAGCAGGACAGCACTGGGCAGAAAAAAACGGCGTGGTGTTTTTGGCATCGGACTTTAAAAAGGAAGACGGATACAAAAAAAGTATAGAACTCAGCCGGAAGTATGGCCTTTATCGTCAAGATTATTGCGGGTGTATTTATTCTAAAGAAGAAAAACATGGCGAGATTTGACAAAATCAGAATGACAAACTATGAAAATAGGTATATAATATAGCTAGCGTTATTTGAGTGATAAAACTGAAAGTCTGATTAAATATTAATGTTGTATGATAAGGACGGCAAAGTGCTGTCGTGGCAGTGACTTGGCAGAATGTTTATGATGCTAAGATAGTTGCCGGTAAAGAAAAGGAGTAGTTTATGCTGATTAAAAATGGACTGGTGTTTACAAGTGAGTGTCAGTTTGCAATGATGGACGTTTTGGTTAAAGAGGATCGTATTGCCGCCGTAGCTCCGGCAGGCACGCTGGAAGATGAAAACGTGATAGACGCAAAAGGTGGATATGTGCTGCCCGGGTTTGTGGACATACACAGCCACGGCGCTATGGGTCATGACATATGTGACAGTAGCGAAGAAGGCCTGAAAGCCATGCTTTCTTACTATGGTAAAAATGGTGTCACCAGCGTTGTGCCGGCAACAATGTCGTTCAACCAGCCGATTTTGACAGACGTTATAAAGTCGGCAGTGCCGTTTTTTGACAAAGAAGGCCATGGCGCAGTGCTTCGTGGCGTGAATATGGAAGGCCCGTTTTTCAACGTAGAAAAATGCGGCGCCCAAAATCCGGACTACATAATGGATCCCGACTATTCGATGTTTGATGCACTGTATGAGCTGGCAAACGGCTATATCAAGCTGGTGGATATTGCGCCGGAGCTTCCCGGTAGCATAGAGTTTGTCAAGAAAGCATGCGAAAAATGTGTGGTGTCTATTGCGCACACCAACGCAAATTATGACCAAACAAGCGCCGCGTTTAAGGCGGGGGCCAGCCACGCAACACATCTGTTTAACGCTATGCCTCCGTTTGGACACAGAGACCCGGGAGTTATTGGCGCGGCGTTCGACAAAGCGGAGTTTGTGGAGCTGATTTGTGACGGCATCCATGTGCATCCCTCGGCGGTGCGTTCGGTGTTTGTGTGGTTTGGTGAAGACAGAGTGTGCCTGATAAGTGATTCTGTTCGTGGCGCAGGCTTGCCCGACGGCGAGTATGATTTGGGCGGACAAGCTGTTATCATCAAGGAAGGCAGGGCTACCATAGCCGGAACGAACACTTTGGCAGGAAGTACCACCAGCCTGGCGGAGTGTTGCCGCAGAGCGATAGGTTTTGGTGTGCCGATGGAACAAGCTGTGCGCGCGGCTACCATCAACCCGGCGAAAGCGGTAGGTATTGACAGCGAAGTGGGTAGCATAAAGGCTAAAAAACGCGCGGATATCGTTATCTGGGACAAAGAGCTGAAAACACAGGCAGTGCTTGTGGGCGGAAAGACCGTCGAAATATAAAATTTAGTTATAGTGAAACAGCGTATCAAATAAAGATGCGCTGTTTTTATGGGCTAGCCAAGCCGATATAACCCGAACCTGCCTATTTTTGGTAAATTCATGCGTGATACTGCGTTATCTTCACTTGCAATACAAAAGTACCCTGCGCTCGTCTGCCTTGTCTCGCACAAAATTTACTAAAAATAGGTTCTGCGAATTTTTTATACCGCCAAAAGTTCTACATGCAAGGAAGTGCGGTGCAGTAAGGCTGCCGCCTTGCAAGACACCCTTGCGAAGCTTTAGGGCTTTTGGCTAAATAAAAACGGATTTGTATTACATCGGTTTGGATAAGAGAAATGTGAGGGGAAAGTATGCCGTTTTATTTTGAAAGTGAATTTTCGGTGTTTCATTTTGAATGTGACGCATGGAACCGCATGACGCCGGGCTCGTTTTTGCGTCGTGTGCAGGAGATTGCGTTTGCACATAGTAGAAGCGTGGGCATAGACTCGGCGTTTCACGAAAAACACGGCACGGGCTTTATGATGTCACGTGTTTCGCTGCATATTAATAAGATGCCAAGCGCAGACCAGCGAGTGAAGCTGCAAACACGTGCATACGGGATGCTTCGTGCCCAATATCACAGGATTACAATATTGTATGACGAGCTCGGCGAGGTGCTATGTGAGGCCGATATACGCTGGGTGTTGATTGACACAAAAAATAAGCGGATACTGCGCAAGCCTATGCCCGAGCTTGAAAAATATTTCAACGAAATACCAACAGATGAACACGACATGCGCATGGTAAAGCCAAATGACGAGCCGAAAACAGTGCAAGAGCTTGTGGCGACATACACCATGTGTGACAACTATAAGCATATAAACAACACAAGGTATGCAGATATCATGTGTGATAACCTGCCGATGGACATGCTGGAAAAAAGTTTGCCAAAGAAAATGTTACTTTTTTATCGCAGTGAAATTCCGCTGGGTAAAGAGTTTACACTGAAAAGAGCGGATGCTCAGCAGGGCGGATATTATTTCTTGGCTCAGAATAATGTAACAAAATTTTTCGAAGCTACAGTCGAGTTTTAGGAAAAAAAGACAAAATTGTTGCATTATGTGGCTTTAAAGGTGGTCAAACGTTAAAAAACTGTGAAAAGATTGAAATTGTCTTGACAAATAATATCAAAAAGGTTACAATTTAATTGCAATAAGGTTACAGCCAGAACCTAAGTGCAACAAGTGCATAATTTTTTTCATTAAATAGCCCTTCCTCCAATTTACATATTATTGTAATAAAGGGCAAACTCCTTGTAACAAAAAGCCATCGTGAGCAGGCACGAAGGCTTTTTGTTTTTTTATGCGACAAAAACTTACAAGGGACAGCTTGCAGCGTGATTTTGGGCAGAATTTGTGCTGAAAAGTGTATGATAGATAAAATGTTACAAATTATGAAACAAATAATACTTTTCCTTTTTGGCACAGTGTGATATGATAAAAAAAGATAAAAAAGGAGAGTGAATATATGGCATATTTTTTCAACGAACCATCGCGTACTTTTAGCGAATATTTGCTGATTCCGGGATATTCCTCGGCAGAATGTATACCGGATAATGTCAGCCTGCGCACTCCGATGTTGCGCTATAAAAAAGGCGAAGAATCGCCACTTTACATGAACATACCGATGTGTAGCGCCATTATGCAAAGCGTGTCTGGGCCGGACTTGGCCATTGCGCTTGCAAAAGAAGGTGGCGTTTCCTTCATTTACGGCGCGCAGTCGGTGGAGGAAGAGGCCGCAATGGTGCGCAAAGTAAAGACGTATAAAAAAGGCTTTGTGAGCTCGGACTCTAACATTCGCCCGGGCGACACGCTGGCAGATGTGCTGGCGCTGATAGAAAAAACAGGGCACTCTACCATTGCTGTTACCGAAGACGGCACGGCTAACGGCCGATTGCTGGGACTGGTTACTTCACGTGATTACAGGGTGTCGCGCATGAGTACAGACCTCTTGGTGTCTTCCTTTATGACGCCACTTGATGATTTGGTGGTGGCGCCGGATACCACCACCCTAAAAGAAGCGAATGATATCATTTGGGACAACAAAGTGAACACGCTGCCGCTTTTGGACGAAGAAGGCAGGCTGAAGTATTTTGTGTTCCGAAAAGACTATGACAGCCATAAAGAATATACAAACGAGCTGCTTGATGTGCATAAGAGCTATGTGGTGGGCGCAGGTATCAACACACGCGACTATGAAGAAAGAGTGCCGGCGCTGGTTGAGGCAGGCGCAGATGTTTTGTGTATTGACTCTTCGGAAGGCTTTTCCGAGTGGCAGAAGCTTACCATTGACTGGATACGTCAGAAATACGGCGATACAGTGAAAGTAGGCGCAGGCAATGTGGTGGATGCAGACGGGTTCCGCTTTTTGGCCGACGCAGGTGCAGATTTTGTGAAAGTGGGTATCGGCGGTGGCTCGATTTGCATCACACGCGAGCAGAAGGGTATTGGCCGTGGCCAGGCAAGTGCTGTGATAGACGTGGTGAAGGCTAGGGACGAATATTTTGAAGAGACAGGCGTGTATGTGCCAATTTGCTCTGATGGTGGCATAGTGCATGACTATCATGTGACATTAGCGCTGGCAATGGGTGCGGATTTTGTCATGCTGGGTCGTTATTTTGCACGCTTTGACGAAAGTCCGACAAACAGGATTTTCGTGAATGGCACATACGTGAAGGAATATTGGGGCGAGGGCAGCGCAAGGGCTCGCAACTGGCAACGGTATGACATGGGCGGCGCAGAAAAGCTGGGATTTGAAGAAGGCGTGGACAGCTATGTGCCGTATGCAGGTAGCTTGAAAGAAAATGTGAATACCACGCTGTATAAAGTGAAAAGCACCATGTGTAACTGTGGCGTGATGGACTTGCCATCTTTGCGTGAAAATGCAAAACTGACATTGGTGTCGTCCACCAGCTTGGTGGAAGGCGGAAGCCATGACGTGACACTGCGTGAAACTAATAAAGACTAAGCTTAAAATGCGAATTAAATTAGTGGGCAAGTACCTTGTACTTGCCTATTTTTTATGCCATAATAGAATATAAGAAATCTAAGCTGCATCAGCTGAGAGCCGAAACGGATTTTTTGATACTTTAACGCATCGGGGGATGTTTTTTATGCAAATACTAAAAGATAAAATTGTAAAAGAAGGCAAGGTTTTACCGGGAAATATCATTAAAATTGATGGGTTTTTAAACCATAGGGTGGACACGAATCTGATGCGTGCCATGGCCAAGGAATTTGCGCGGCTGTTTGATACGTCTAGCGTGAATGTGGTGATGACGGTGGAGGCGTCGGGCATTCCGCTGGGAACTATCATGGCGGACGAGCTGGGCGTGCCGCTGGTGTTTGCAAAAAAAGCTAAGAGCGATAACATCGAGGGCGGTCTTTTCTCAAGCGAGATTTACTCGTATACATACAAAAAGAAAATGACGCTGATTGTCAGCGGGCAGTGGCTGGGGCCAAACGATAAAGTGCTGGTGGTGGACGACTTTTTGGCCAACGGCGAGGCGTTGCGTGGGGTTGTGGATATCATCAATCAGGCCGGCGCAGAACTTGTGGGTATGGGCGTTGCGGTGGAAAAAGGCTTCCAGGCAGGCGGAGCACGCCTGCGTGAGCAAGGCATCAACCTGAAAAGCCTTGCAATCATCGAAAGTGCCGACGAAGAAAACGGCATTGTGTTCCGTGAAAACCCGGACGTGGACTAGGCTGTAGTAGTATGCATTGTGTTACTGCGAAAATGTTGTAATATCGACCTATTTTGCTATGAGTTGAAAGCGTTAGCCGCTAGGTGTGCCTGTGATGGCGATGCTGAAAATGGCAAGATAGGTTTGTGTTTTGAAAGATAGCAAAAAGGAGAATTGTACATTGGAAAAAGCAAAAGTA
>CAYJIC010000095.1:0-6580 GCA_964370155.1 uncultured Oscillospiraceae bacterium | reverse complement strand
GCACTATACCAACACCTCCTTATTATATTTCCCTTACTCTTTTGCTTCTTCTTTTGCTTCTTCTTTTTCTTTAGATTTATCAGAAGAGTTATCTTTTTGCGATGAGTCTAAGCCATATTTTAGTTCATCTTGTTCACGAGCTTTTTGTAAGCGCAGTTTATTTAGTTCTGCCTCTGACACATTTTTTGTTTCCGTATCGCCATTTTCATTTATTATAGCTACTTGTTTTTTTGCTTTTTTAGCAGCTTTACGTTCTTCGATATCAGCAATCACTTGTTCACGAATTTTATCAGGGTTATAAACTTTTCGCAAAATCAGCTGTTGTAATGTCATTGTTACAGACGATGTGGAGTAATACAGCGAGAAACCAACGGGCACGCTGAACGCATAAAAACCAAACATCAAGGTAAGTACGATAGTCATCATCCACATTGTGCCTGCAGTTTGTTGCATATTTGGTGATGCTTTCATGATTATTACTTGGGAAAGAATTTGCAAAATTACTGACAAAATAGGCATTATCAAATAACTATTAAACTCCAATTTAGGTGCTAAAGACAAGTTTAAGCCTAAAAAGTCAAAGTTGAATGCTGTTACTTTTTCTATTGACGCTTCGCTCATGGAAACAAACTTCATTTCTGCTTGCTCATGCTCTACTTTTCCGTCTTCATCCACTATTTGATTATTTTGGAAACTCTCGCCTTCGTCCAAAATATATGTGGCACCATCAACTACCGGAACTTCTGCACCTGTTATAAATATTTGTGGATTTTCTCTTATTTCTGCGATTAGTTCAGCTTGACGTGTATTAACGCTGTCTGAATAACCTATATCACTTTCGGGTGCATATTGCTGAACAATAGCAACACCATTATCAATTTCAGCTTCGGGTACGCTTAAAATATAGTTTAACGGAGACTGAATAACAGCAATAATACCAAACAAAACCAGCATATTTACCGCCATTGGTAAACATCCTGCACTCATTTTTACATTATTTTCTTCATAAAACTTTTGAATTTCTGCATTTTGGCGATTTTTATCATTTGCCCATTTTTTTCTGATATCCATTATCATTGGGTTATACGCCGCCATTTTAGCTGTGCTTTTTTGTTGTTTTAGGTTTAGAGGAAACATTAAAACCCTAATAACAAATGTGAACACAATAATTGTAAGGCCGTAGTTTTGAATCAGCCCATACAACCAATTCATTGCTATACCAAGAGGTGTAGCTAAAATTTGAAATAAATCAAACATGAACCCTTCCTTCTGCCATTAATATGGCTTTTTATTTTTTATATTGAATTTTTATTCTTTGCGCAAATCACGCATAGAATTTTTCCACTTATTTTTCTCAGGTACAGGATCATACCCAACTTTTCCAAAAGGATTGCATCTAAGTATTCTCCACGTAGACAAAATCATTCCTTTTATAACTCCGTGAGATTCAATAGCAATCATAGCATATTCCGAGCAAGTTGGACTAAACCGACAATTGTTTCCCAAATGAGGGGATATATATTTTTTGTATCCACGTATCAAGCTTAATAAAAAAACTTTCATTTTAACACACCTGCAAAAATTATTCTTTGCTTGTTTCTTTAAAAGATAGTCCTGCTTTTTTAAACAAAATTTGCAAAGATTTTACTAATTTTGTACTTTTTTGATGTGGTGTCTGCCCTCTTGCCACAAATACTAAATCTTTATTTCCCACATTTTGAAGCGAAGCCATAACAATTGCATGACGTATAACACGACGTGCTCTATTTCTAGTAACTGCATTTCCTATTTTTTTGCTGGCTGTTATCCCAATTCTGGTTCCTTGTTTTCTGTTTTTATTTACATAAAGCACCACATGGGGATGAACAAAAGATTTGCCACGCTTATAAGCACGTACAAAATCTTGGTTACGAACAATAGAAGTAAATTCCATATATCATACCTTTTAAATTTTTTACACAATTTTTTCACAACAAAGAAAAGAGCCCCCGTAAATAATACGTGGGCTCCCTGCGATGTGGGAGTAGGTTTTAACTCGCAATTCTTAGGTGTTTGTCAATTTCGCACGGCCTTTGCGACGACGTGCTTTTAAAAGTTTACGACCGCTACGTGTGCTCATGCGTTTCATAAAACCATGTTCACGGTTACGTTGACGCTTTTTTGGTTGAAAAGTTCTCTTCATAATAAATCCCTCCGTATTTGAACTCCTATTTGGAGTTTGGCTCACATACCTATGTTTTCACTATTAATTCCATAATAATGACACGAACTATATTATACAAGAAAGTTATTCTACTTGTCAACTATAATATTTATTTTTATACAAATATATTTATTTTTTAATATTACTTGCATTATATAAAAATCTATTTTTTACTACTTTATATCAATAGAGAAAATGGTACATTTATCTTGTTTTAAAAGCAATTTTATGATACAATTATAACAGAATATGTACAAAAATTTCAGGTCTTTTTTCCTGTACTTTTTTGTATTAAACAGATTCTTTTTTTATTTTATATCAAAATATAATTTTTAGCAAGTGGGTGTATATGTTGGGTGAATATGAGAACATTTTTAACAAAGTAAAAGAATTTTGCAAAAAAGAAGTTGCTCCTGCTACTTATGAATTATTTTTTGCAGATATTGAACCTATATCATTTGAAAGTAACATAGCTAAAATTTCTGTACGCAGTGATTTTGTAAAAGGTGTTTTAAAAGAACGTTATATAGATATGATAAAAGAATCTTTTAAAAAACTTTTTGGTTTCGAAGTTGAAATAAAGTTAATAGTAGAAACTGAAACTCAATCTCAAACAACTCCTCTTGCCGGCGGAAATTATGATTACACTTTTGATAATTTTATTGTAGGTCAAACAAATAAATTTGCCCATGCAGCAGCGCAAAGTGTTGCATCAAAACCCTCACAAAGCTGGAATCCTCTTTTTATATACGGTGCTTCCGGTCTTGGAAAAACTCATCTTTTATATGCTATTCAATATGAAATAGGCTCAAACCATCCTGATTTTAAAATTTCTTATGTGGATGGCGATAGATTTACAAACGAAATTATAACTGCTATTCAAGAAAAAAGAATGAATGAATTTCATGATAAATATCGTACATCAGATGTTTTATTAGTAGATGATGTTCAATTTATAGGTGGTAAAGAACGAACACAAGAAGAATTTTTCCATACATTTAATACCCTTTATAACGAAGGTAAACAAATTGTATTAGCATCAGATAGGCCACCGAATGAAATAAAAAGTTTAGATGAAAGGCTTCGTACAAGATTTGAATGGGGCCTTATTGCCGATATTCAACCACCTGATTTTGAAACACGTGTTGCTATTATTCGCAGAAAAGCCTCTCTTTTAAACTTAGAAATACCTGATGATGTAGCAGAATTTATTGCAAATCATTTGAAAAATAATATCCGCCAGTTGGAAGGCGCTGTTAAAAAACTTAATGCATATTATCTTTTGGAAGGTATTCACCCTGTTATAGGTGCAGCACAAAATGCTATAAAAGATATACTTAACGAAACCCAGCCTCTACCTGTTACTATAGAAAAAATAACAAGCGAAGTAGCTCGTACTTACAATGTCTCACCTGAAGATATTCGCAGCAGAAAACGAAGCTCAAATATTTCTACAGCTCGTATGGTTGCAATGCATTGTATTAGAGAAATAACAGGCATTTCCACTGAAGAAATTGGAAAAGAGTTTGGAGGACGTGATCACTCAACTGTAGTTTATTCTTGCAATGTTATAGTAGAGCGTATTGAAAACGATACTACTTTAAGAGAACATGTAGAAGACATTATAAAAAATGTACGTAGCTAAAATAATTAAAATTTACTTCAAAATAACTAGTTTTCAACAGTTTTATTAGAATTTAACAATAACTTTTTATTCTTTTTAATTTTATTTTTTACTTTTTTTGTTTTTAACATTTTTTTAAACTGTAAATTAAATTCATAACATATCAATATATAATATTGCTAAATTGTTTTTTTACCTTTTCAACATCTTAACAGTCCCTACTACTACTACTATATTAATAAATGGTTTTTCTTATTTTTTAACTTTTTTAAAAAAATAAAGTAAAGAGGTGCACAATGAAATTTACCTGTAATGTAAAAAGTATCTCAGATGCAGTTCAAGGTGTTTCCCGTGCAGTAACTGCTTCAAGCGCAGTTCCTGTTCTTCAAGGTATTTTATTAAAAGCGGATGGTTTTAAACTTGAGCTGACAGGTTATGATTTAGAAATGGCCATCACAACAAGTATAGAAGCGAATGTAGAACAACCAGGTGAGATAGTTTTAACTGCTAAATTATTTGGTGATATGCTTCGCAGTCTTTCTTCTGAAGAAGTTACTTTTGAAAGTGACGATAATATGAGCACTTATATAAAGGGTGGCATAACAAAATATGATTTAATGGGAATGAATGCTGCAGATTATCCTGAACTTCCTGTTCCGGGTGCTGATTTTGTGTTTGATATGGATGCAGCTGAACTTTCTGATATGATAAGCATGACTATATATGCTGTTTCTAATGATGATAAAAAACCTGCTCATACAGGGTTACTTTTTGATATAGAAGAAAATGAAGTAACTATGGTAGCTTTGGATGGATTTCGTTCTGCTATTACAAGACACCCTGTTATTACAAATAAAGAAATTTCAATAGTAGTTCCTTCAAAAGCTGCTACAGAAGTAGCTAGATTAATGGGCGATTGTGGCGAACTTATTAGAATGGATGCAAATAAAAGATATGCTGTTTTTTCAGGCGGTAATTACACAGTAACTACACGCTTGATAGAAGGAGAATTTATTAATTATAAAACAGTAATTCCCGAAGGTTTTAAAACAAAAATTACTGTAGATGTAGGTGTTCTTGAAAAATCTATTGAAAGATGTAGTGTTATTATTACTGAAAGATTAAAAAATCCATTAAGAATAACATTTAGTGACAAAATAGAAATAAGATGTCAAACACCTCTTGGCCGTGTAAGTGATGTAGTAGATGCAGAAATAGAAGGAGATAATGTAGAAATAGGATTTAATTATCGCTATTTATTGGATGCACTTCGTAATTGTGGATGTGAGAGTGTAATTATCGAGCTTTCAGGACCTTTATCTCCTGTAAAAGTTATGCCTGAAAATGGCGATGAGTTTTTATTCCTTGTTCTTCCTGTTCGTTTTAAAAACGACTAATATTTTATAAAACATAAAAAAGGAAAAAATGTGAAACAGGAAAAAGTTTTGATTCATACTGAATATATAAAACTTGATTCTTTATTAAAGCTGGTTGGTGTTTGTGACACCGGTGGTGAGGCTAAGTTTTTTATTCAAGATGAAAATGTAAAAGTGAATGATGAGATATGTACGATGCGAGGCAAAAAACTGCGTAGTGGAGACGTAATATCCATAAAAGAAAAATGTTTTGTGGTTGAAGAAAAGTGATTATAATTTTTAAGATGTTATAAAAGGGAGAAATAGGTGAAACTTAAACAGTTGCAGATAGAAAATTATCGCAATATTGAAAGTGCCTGTTTTGTACCGGATGATGGCCTTACTGTTATTGCCGGCCTTAATGGACAAGGAAAAACAAACCTTATTGAATCTATATTTTTACTTACAGGAAGTAAAAGTTTTAGAACAAGTAAAGACATAGATTTAATAAAACAATATAAAGATATAGGTAAAATAAAAGGAAAAACAAATTCTGATAAAAAAGAAAATAATATTGAAATAAATATTGATAGCAGAAAAGAAGGCCGAAAAGGAAGATATGCCAAAATAAATGGCGTCGACTATGGAAGAGCTACAAATATAGCAGGTGTTTTCACAGCGGTTGTGTTTGAGCCTAATCATTTAAGCCTTGTAAAAAGTGGTCCTGATGGACGAAGACGATTTATTGATGCGGCACTTTGCCAGCTTTATCCAAGCTACATTACTGTTTTAAGAAGATTTACAAGAGCATTAACGCAGAAAAATGCTTTACTTAGACGGTATCATTCAATATATGACGCAGATGCTCAACTAGATGTTTTTGATGTTGAGTTAGCACAAATAGGAGAAGAAATAACAAAACGACGCAAAGAATGGACTCAAAATATTGCAAAAAAAGCACAAATATTTTACGAAGAACTTTCTAGTGGCGCAGAAAAACTTAATGTTAATTTCTTAGCCGGAGCAGACCCGGGAAAACTTCAAGATGTTTTATATCACGCACGAGAAAGAGATATAAAAACAGGATATAGCACAAAAGGACCACAACGTGAAGATTTTGAAGTGTCCCTGAATGATAAAAAAGCTCGTGTGTTCGGAAGCCAAGGCCAACAGCGTAGTTGTGTTCTTGCACTGAAATTGGCCGAGGCGGAACTTGCAAAAGATATATCTGGCCAACATCCTGTATTACTTCTTGATGATGTGCTGAGTGAGTTGGACGAAGGACGAAAAGAATATCTTCTTAGTAAAGTTGACGGTAAACAAAGTTTTATAAGTTGCTGTGATGCGTCTGTATTTGAAAAAACAGCCGGCAAACTTGTATATATTCACGATGGAAAG
>CAYJIC010000094.1:0-6912 GCA_964370155.1 uncultured Oscillospiraceae bacterium | reverse complement strand
ACGCTGCACCCAATTAGGCACCGACTATAGCTCGGTGTCTTTTTTTTGGGATTTTTCTGATTTTTGGGTGAACAATTGACATAATATGAAGCAAAATAGTATAATTTGTATTCATGAAATCAATAACAACAATAATTTAGAAGTGTGGCATAATGGCAAAAACAAAGTTAAGAGTAATAATGGCAGTGCTTGGTATATTTCTGTGTGGAATAGGCGTAGCAATGCTTAAAGTATCGATGTTTGGAACGGACCCATATCAATGTTTGGTAACAGGGCTAGACATAATAATACCTATCAGTTATGGGACGTTATATGTTGTTATGAACGCAATCACTATAGTGTTTGTTTTTTTAATCAACAAAAAGTATATAGGTATTGCGACAATAATCAATTTGTTTTTATTGGGGTATATTATAGACTTTGTTCAGTATATGCTGATATATATGATAAGTGAGATAAATTTTGCTGTTCGAGTTATTCTTTTGTTATGTGGATTTTTAATAATTTGTTTTTCTATGGCTATATATTTTACAGCAGATTTAGGTGTGTCTACATACGATGCTGTAGCGCTAATAATGGCAGATAAAAAAATAGCAAAGTTTAAATATTGTAGAATAGCAACAGACATTATATGCACAAGCGCTGGGTTTGTGTTAGGTGCACCTGTAGGTGTGGGTACGGTGATGACAGCGTTTTTAACCGGACCAATCACATCATGGATGAAAAAACGCCTTACAGATCCTTTTTTGGCAAAAATAGGCGTAGAATGATACTTTGTATCGGTTGTTAACGTGAGTTACCTATCAAAATGTTGTAAGTGCTGAAAATTTATTTATATGATAAAATGCAAAAATTAGCATTAAAGCCATCTTAAAATCTTTACTTATCATTAAAAATATATTATAATAATGTAGTTGCAGGGTATACAGTTTTGCAAAAATCCTGTAAAAGTTAGAATATAACATGCGTCTTTAGCTCAGATGGTAGAGCAGCTGACTCTTAATCAGCGGGTCCCGGGTTCGAGTCCCTGAAGACGCACCACCGGCATGATGCTGGATCTCATTAAACCCTCTAGTATCTGCTAGAGGTTTTTTTGTGCCAAAAGTCACGGCATATTTTTCACATGAGCAACTCAACACATCAAAGGAGCATATGTATGGATGAGGGCATGAAACTTTATTATGACTATGCAATATCGCCGCTGGGCAGGCTGTTTTATGAAACTGTTTGGAATCAGTTACAAGACATACAAAACAAAAGAGTATTAGACTTTGGAAGTGGGTTTGCGTTTACTTCGAAGCATCTAGCACAAAACAACGATGTTGTGGCAGTAGAAATGAATGAAGATATGATAAATGTAGCGCAAAACACGCAGACGTTTAATCAAATCCATGGTGATTTAGAAGCTGTGAAGGAAATGGAAGACGAAACATTTGATGTCATTATTTGCCATTTAGTGCTGGAGTTTACAGAAAATCCTAAAGAGATTTTGACAGAACTTTTACGAGTACTAAAAAAAGGTGGCACACTTTCTTTAGTTAGACACAACAGAAACGGCCGCATCATCCAAGCGGTGGTGCAAGATTATGACCTAAACGAGTGTGAAAAACTATTGTGTGGAGAATATTCATACTCCAGTGCATTTGGAAACATTAAATATTATGAAAATGAAGACATTTTAGACTGGTCTGAAAATAAGCTTGTGATAGAAAATGTTTTTGGTGTAAGGGCGCTTGCCAGTTTGCATGATGAGAAGATACAGTCCGGCGAAAATTGGACAGATAAAATGTTTTCTATAGAAATGAAACTGCTGGAAAACCCGGACTTTATTAAAATAGCATACTTTAATCATCTTATACTTGAAAAAATATAAGATAAAGGTGTATTTGCCATGTAGAAAACACTTTGGTCTTTTAGTTTAAAATACTAAAGTAATCATATGCCAAAGCAATATAAATAAAGAGGAATTTAAAAAATGCTAAAACTTTATTTACTATAAATCACTTTGCTATTAAAATAGTAGATAGAATGAAATATTTTAAAGATAGGAAATAATCATGATAGTAGCAATTGTTGTTGTGGTTGTCTTAAGTTTTATTGCATTGATGGTGGTTGGATACATTATAAACAACGTCACTGAACGACCAAAAGTGATGTCGTATGAAGAAGTGTATAATAAGTTTGAAGAGCTGGGATACGACATACCCGGTTTTGATGCATATGATTTTGAAGATGTGAAAATATCTTCAGAATACGGATATCAACTGGCAGGTAAATGGCTACCGTATCAAAATTCAGAAAAAACAGTGATAATTGTGCATGGATTTACCGGTAGTATGGCAACATCTATGCGCTATGTGGATTTGTTTTTTTCAAAAGGGTATAACGTGCTGATGTATGATCACCGGTGCCATGGATATAGCGGTGGCGAAAACTGCACCATGGGATACCTTGAAAAATATGATTTAAAAACATGTATAACATGGGTGGAGAAAAAAATTGGCAAAGGTACGCTTATTGGCTTGCACGGAGAGTCGATGGGTGCGGCTACATCTATAATGACAGCGGCAATGGATAAGCGGGTGTCGTTTGTAATAGCGGACTGTTCATTTGCCAATTTTTATGACGAGGCGAAATTTCAGCTGAAGGTAGCATATAAACTACCGGAAGTACCTTTTTTATATTTTGTGGATTTCTGGAACAGAATAAGGTTTAAACACAGCTACAAAGATATTTCACCCATTGATGATTTAAGCAAAGTGGATGTACCGATTCTTTTTTTGCATGGCGATAAAGATAACGTGACAAAAGTAGAAGATTCGGTGAAATTACATGAAGCGTATAATGGTGACAAAGAGCTTTTCATAGCCCAGAATACAGGGCATGTAGGGACAATACATAAGCATAAACAAAAATATTACGAACTGGTGTATAAGTTGATAGATAAAGTTGAGTCTGAATAAATATTTAATGTAAATATATAGTTAAAAATACTTGACAAAACGAAAAAAGAGGGTATATTTGTATGTACAAACGATAAAATTGATATGGTAATATGAAAGTCGTGATGTGAAAATTAATTTAAGGTATCCATGAAACGAGGCTGTTTAGTGAAAGAAAAATCCAAGCATCAAATAGACATGACAGAGGGTTCTTTGCTTACAAATATCGTTTTGTTTTCGATACCATTGATAATAACAAATATGCTCCAGTTGCTTTACAACGCAGCTGATATGATAGTGGTGGGACAATTTGCAGGGCCACAAGCGCTGTCGGCGGTGGGCTCTACAGGTGCGCTCACGCACTTGATAGTAACTTGTTTTATGGGTCTTTCTGTGGGCGCAGGCGTAAGAATATCAAGATCTTTCGGCGCAAAAGATTTTGAAGGAATAGAAAAAACATTACACACTGCTTTATTGGTTTCGGTATTAAGTGGTGTGTTTTTAATGGTTGTGGGCTTTTTTATTGCAAGACCAATGCTTACATTAATGGGTACACCATATGATGTAATAGACGGCGCTACTATATATATGCAAATATTTTTTATGGGCATGCCATTCAACTTGCTATATAACTTTGGTGCGGCAATGCTGCGCGCAGTAGGAGACACAAAGCGTCCGTTGAAATTTTTAGGCATAGCAGGAATTGTAAATGTGTTGTTGAACCTAGTTTTTGTGATTGGATTCAACATGAGCGTTGTGGGCGTAGCGCTTGCCACCATAGTTGCACAGGCTATATCTGCGGTGTTTGTGGTCAGGTGTTTCTTGCAGAACGATGGGATACTGGATCTTGATTTCAAAAAGCTAAAAATACATAAAAGACAACTATGGGATATAGTGAGAATAGGCCTACCGGCAGGACTGCAGGGCGCAATGTTTTCTATAGCCAACGTCACAGTGCAATCAGCCATTAACTCGTTTGGATCTATAGCAACTGCCGGGAATGTGGCCTCGGCAAATGTAGAAGGCTTTTTATTTATGGGGATGAACTGTATCAGCCAAGCGGCGCTTACTTCGGCGGCTCAAAACGTTGGTGCAGAAAAATATAAACGGATGCGACAGAGCCTTTATTATAGCTGGGGCGTGGTTGTAGCTGTAGGCGTCTTTTTGGGCACCATGGCCTTTGTGTTTGCAGAGCCGATTATATCGCTTTATAATAGCGACCCCGAGGTAATAGTAATAGGTGTGCAAAGGCTAAGAATTTTAAGCATGCCATACTTTATCTTTGGTATTATGGACGTCATGATAGGTCAGTTGCGAGGTTTAGGAATTTCGCTAATTCCAACAATAATATCATTTTGTGGAGTGTGTATGGTTAGGATTTTGTGGGTGTTTTTCGTCTTCCCACAATTTAACAATCTAGAGATTATATACTGGTCATTCCCGATATCATGGACGATAGCGGCAATAGCAAAAATTATACTATATAGAGTGGTTTTGACTAAGTTGCCAAAAGATAACATCCAAAGAATTTAGCATAAGGCGAACATATAAAAAAGGCAAGCATCTGATGAATGCTTGCCTTGATGTTATTATAGGATTAAAGCCCCATGTTACCTAGCTTTTCTGCGGTTTCCTCCACCATAGCTACGATGTTTTTGGCGTTTTTGCCCGCAACACTTCTTATGCGAATCAAATCATCGGTAAGCCATCCTAAAAGCTCGTTTTTAACCATGGTATCAACACCGGCTTCTTCGGCCTTTAGTACCTGGAAAGTATTGGACTCCTTTTTCAGGGAGCCGGGCAATATCTGAACCTGGTTGTGAGAGTCCAGCGCAGGAAAAGCAATAATTGTGGCTAAGCCGTGTTTCACTAAACTGGGCTTTCCGGCGGCAAACTCGGTATCTTTGATTTGCTCAAACAAATCCTCGAGTGTATAGCTATTTTGCAATTTGACCTTTTTGTATTTGAATCCGAATGCCATAAAAATTATCCCCCTAAAATTTCATTATAATTCAGTATAACAAAATAGATAAAAATTAGCAATTTTTTTGTACATGTTTGTGTGTGTTAAAATTAACACATATTAAACAAAATAGTGACAACATGGTGGGGATGCTGTTATTAGGAGGCACCTAAAGAGATATATTCAAGACATAAAAAAGACACCGAGCAGTACTCGATGTCTATTGGATGCAGCCTCAGGCTGCTTGGAGCTGGTGAACGGACTCGAACCCCTGACCTGCTGATTACAAATCAGCTGCTCTACCAACTGAGCTACACCAGCACATATAAGTTTTGAAAACACAAAACGAACAGTGCTTTACAATAATACCAAAACTAGAGGCTTTTGTAAAGGGGTTATTGATAAAAAATGTGAAAAATATGATAAATACTTGAATTAAAGGGTGAATAAGCTATAAAATAGTGCGTATATAAGCTTTAAAGGTGGATTGTGTTTTAAAGGCAATTAATGTATAATATATAAGATTGTTTAGTGACAAAGCATAAAAGGCAAGTGTAAAGGGAGGATTATCCATGTTGGATTTTAAACCCCGTCGTAAAAAAGGGGAAGAAAATAAGCCGAAAGAAACTAAATCGGCAGAAAAAACCACACTAAAACCTGAAAAGGCGAAAATACAGTTTGATTTTTTGAATGCAATGTCAAAAAATCAAAAAATAGTATGCATGAGCATAATTGGCGTCATTGTGGTGCTAGTGATATGGTTGCTGGTGTCTATCTTCCTGCCGGGCTTTAATCAAGATCCGATAGCGTCATCCACAGCGTCGGAAAGCTCACAAAGCAGTACATTGGCGTCAGAAGCTGAAAGCTTTGATAAAGATGCTATCTCACGCATTAGTGGTGAATATGCAGGAATCCTGCTGGAAGAAACAGAAGATGCAGGAGATGAGTATGTGGCCGACACAGTGTTTTTAGGCGACTCAAACACAGCGCGTATGATAACATACAGTGATAGCACAGGCCTTACTATGGAAAACACCATAGGTATCGAAAGCATGGGCATCACCAGTGTTACAGGACTTCGTTGTGTAAGGTTCTCAGGAATGAGCGACATGACAATGCCCAGCGCTGTAGCGTTGATGCAACCTCGCAGGGTGGTTATTAATTTTGGCACAAACAACGCAGGCACTGATTACGATAGCTTCAAAAATTCTTACCAAACAGCAGTGGAGGCCATACAAGAAGAGTGGCCGTATGCCGACATTATTATTGCATCGGTTATTCCGATTACATCCACATGCAGTTATAGCAACATTTCAATGAAATGGATAGAGTCTATAAACTTGACCCTTTTAGAGCTGGCCAAGGAAATGGATGTGAAGTTTCTTAACTGGTCAGATGCCATTAAAGACACAAGCACAGGCTATGCAAAAGATGAGTTTATGGTAAGTGATGGCATTCACATAAGCGAAAGTGGCGCTGAGGCAATGATAGACTACTTCCGCACACATAGCTTTGAAGGCGAAGACACACGCCCGAAACCGCTAAAAGATGTACCTAATCGATTGCCAACACCGGAAGGTTTGTTCCCAAAACCTGTGTTTTCTGTTCCGGAGGAGACCACATCGCAGGTGCAATCAAGCGCAGTAAGTGTGACTGTTAGTGGTGGTTCAGGCGGCTCGGCCAGTGGTGGTGGCTCGGGCACGGCAGGCTCGGCTGTGAATATAGGCGTGTCGGTTACACCAAACGCAGGATATCAGTTCACAGGATGGAGCGCTTCGGCAGGCAGTGTATCGGGTAATGCCACATCTATCACGGTAAGCATACCCGAAGGATATACGGGCAGCATCAACGTGGTGGCAAACTTTGCGCAAACTACACCAGTATCATCTACGCCGGTAACATCTACACCTGTAACACCACCGGTGTCATCCACGCCGGTAACATCTACACCGGTAACACCACCGGTATCATCCACACCGGTAACATCTACACCGGTGACACCACCGG
>CAYJIC010000093.1:0-6925 GCA_964370155.1 uncultured Oscillospiraceae bacterium | reverse complement strand
CCATGCTTCTTACCGGTCTTTTTATTCCGGAAAATATGCTTAGCCCGGTGGCTGCATTCAACAGCTGGACGGCCACCATCATGAACGTGGCCATACTGGGGCTTGATCAGAGCCTGATTCGTTTTTACCACGAGCCGCCTGCATCTTTAAGCAAAAACGGCCTGTTTCGGCTGTGTTTTTCGTTTTCGGGACTGATATTGCTGGTGGGCGGATGCATCGGTAGCGTGTTTTTTGCAGGGCCAATATACAGTGGGGTAGGTTTCGGCGATGTTTCCGGAATGCTTGGCACATGGGTGGTGCCGCTACTGTTTTTGAATGCGTTTTTCTACATGGTGGCGCGGTATTTTAATGTGCTATATCGCATGGAAGGCAACATTGGCGTGTATACTGCAGAGAGTATATTAATGCAGTTTTTCTACAGATTGTTTTTTGTTCTTGGCGCATTTTTAGGGTTTGAAAATCCTGTTCCGGCCATGATTATATGTGCCGTGGGTGGTTTGGGCGCTTTTGCGTTGGTGTTTTCGTTTTTGCGCAGAGATGCCTTGAGCTTTCGCAAAAATGATTTTCGTAAAGAAGGCTACAAGGCGGTTGTTCCGTATGGTGTGGCTGTAGCGCCCACGGCCATTATGCTGACACTGAACTATTCCATCACACAAAGTTATTTGATTCATTCTTTGGGATCCTCCGGAATGTATGCGTACGCCTATCAGCTTTCGAATATCGTGACCATGGTTCAGGGTGGCTTTGCCTCGTTTTGGGGGCCATTCATGTTTGCAAACTATAAGACCCAACAGCCACGCATAAAGCGAGTGCACAATTATCTAAACCTTATCATCATTGCATTTTTCTCTGTGTTGGTAGGCTTTGAGGATATTATATTCTTTATTTTACGCGAGTATAAAGGCGCACAACCGATATTCCCGCTGATGATGCTTTCGGCGGTGTTTACCATTTTGTGTGAGACCACGGTATACGGCAACGCTATTGCAAGACGGCCGATATTCGACACGCTGGGCCATGCGCTGTCTTTTGTAGTGAATGTAAGCGGGCTTTTGATATTAGTGCCGACGTTTGGCCTTACCGGCGCGGCAGTTGCCCTTGTGTGTGCAAACGCGTCAATGTTCTTCTTGCGCACCGCCACAGCACAAAAACTGTACAGCAGTATTGAAAACTTTAAAAAGACCATGGTGGCCATTGTAATAGCTGTACTTATAGCGATAGGTGGTACAATATTTGCACACATGTTTGTGCTAAAATTGATGGTATCTATAGCAGGTGTGGTGTGCATTTGCTTGTTATATCGTAAAGAGTTTATATACTTGCTGAAAACGGCGCTGAATATAGCCAAAAAAATCATTGTAAAAAAATAATCGATAGAAAAGAGGAAGGATATGAAATACTGTAAAATATGCACCATGCCGGATACACGGCCTGGGATAAGCTTTGATGAAAACGGCGTATGCACTGCGTGCAACCACTATAAGCACCGCGCCAATGTAAACTGGGATGATCGTATGCAACAGCTGAAAGCGCTATGTGACAAATATCGTGGCATGAACGGGCCGGGTGGATACGACTGTGCTGTGGCGTGTAGTGGTGGCAAAGACAGCCACTATCAGGTGTATGTATTGAAAGAACTGATGGGAATGAACCCTATTTTGTTCACAGTGGAAGATAACTTTCCGATGACAGAAGCCGGCAAACATAACCTGCGCAATATCAGCGAAGCTTTTGGATGCACGATAATTTCGTGTAAGCCAAACATCAAAGCGCAAAAGATATTAATGCGTAAGTTTTTTGAAAAATATGGCAAACCCACATGGTTTTTGGATAGGCTTATTTACACGTTTCCTTTGCATATGGCGCTGAAATTCAACACGCCGCTGCTGTGCTATGGCGAGAATGTCAGCTTTGAGTATGGCGGAAACAGTGACGAAGAAACATACAGCGCCAAAGACCAGATAGAAAACGGTGTGGCCGTGGGTATGCCGATGGAAGAACTTTTAGGAGACGGCGTTAGCGAAAACGACTTGTCGTTGACAATAGCTCCCAGCAGTGAAGAACTGGCAAAGCTGGACCCGTTTTATCTCTCGTATTTTTTACCGTGGAACTCTATGAAAAACTACCAGTTTTCTAAATCCCGTGGTTTTCATGATCTTACCCACGAATGGGATCGCAAACATCATGCCGAAAACTTCGATCAAATTGACTCTAGGGCATACCTTGTGCACAGTTGGCTGAAGTACCCAAAGTTCGGCCATGCCGCCGCTACCGACTATACTGCTAGGTATATCAGGTATGGGCTCTTAAACCGCGACGAGGCAGTAGAGATAATCAAAGAAAGAGATGGCGCACTGGATCCTTTGTGTGTACGTGATTTTTGCGAGTTCTGCGGCTATACCGAAAGTGAATTTTGGAGCGTAATCGACAAAATGTATAACAAAGAACTGTTTTATAAAGACGAGTATGGGCGCTGGATGCTTAAAAACCCAATTTGGCTAGAGGGATAATGTGCATTTAGTAAGGAGGAGCCGGTTGTGACACGTCTTTATTTTGAAGAGATGATGGAGAGTATGGGCTGTATTGTGCAGGGTTATTTTGCCTTTGGAGTGGCGGAAGACTGGCCGTACAGTGTAGAGCTTTTGGACACCGGTGGCATTGCCGAGATACAAGTGAGGTTTCTTGCCCAGGGATCTACCGTCAAAGTGGCGAAGGATCTGAAACAAAAAGGTGCCGCACATCAGCGATGGCACGGCGAAAACGAGGAAACAAGCACTCTTTTTTGCATGTATACACCTCCAAGTGATTTTTATGTTAAGGCAGGGCTTCGTGAGATTTTGAAAAGTGCAGCAGATGCCCTTTTGTGGCAAAAGCTGAGCACGCCAAAAGAGTGCCCGCTTTGCGAAAAAGACGGATGTGACTCGTATGCATATCTAAACGAGGATTATACACCGTGTCATACATATTGCGTTGAAAATCGCCTTGACTTACCCGATGCTGACCATTATATGGAAAAACGAACACAGGGAAAAGTGTTGAATGGGGTTATAGGCGCGCTTATAGGCGCGGTTATAGGCGCGTTGCCGATATGGGTGCTGGCGCTTAACCAAAACACTATTTATTTTGCGTTGTATGTGTTTATTCCGATTTTGTCGGGGCTTTTATACCGCTTGCTACGTGGGAAAGCCAGTAAAAACATCGGTGGAATAAGCGTTTTAGCATCTTCGCTCACCATGGCCGTGGGCCTGGAACTTGTGTGGAACTGGATTTTATTAAGCTATCAAACGGGCAGAAACTTACCTTTTTTTGAAACAGCAGAATATTATTTCGCATCGCACAATATTATACTTTCAGTTCAGGAAATGTTATTTAATTTAGTGGCGTTGGTGGTAGGCTTTTTAGCGGCTTTGCGGTTTTTGAGTCGATATGAAGACGAAAGCAATGAAGTGGGCGGGGTTATTCGTGGGGCGGCTTTTATAAAAAACAGTGCTGTGCCCATAGCTAATTTCGCAGAAGAAGCAGAAAAAAGAAAACATGCACATGAAGAACAAGATTACGACGTGCAAACTTAATATGTCGAAGAAATAAAAATTAAGGAGAAAACAATGGGGCAAACACCTTATCCTCCAAAATCAGAACATGATTCAAATATGCAAAAGCAAGCAGAGAACCCTGCTTTTGAAAATCATGCAGAGAATGTAGCGCAAGCAGGCGCACAAAATGCAGAACCCAAAGCACAAACGACGCCCCCTGTCATGCAGCAAACTGCGCCAAAAGCTGCACAGGCTACACATGTGAATAAAAGTAGCATGCCAAACTATGTGCCACCTAATATGGGGCCGAGTATGGCTTATAATATGCCGCCACAGATGACGCCTAATATGCCGCATGGCGGTGTGCCAAACATGCCACCGATGGGCTATATGCCACCGCATCCGTATCCGGCGATGGGCCCAATACCGCCAAAGAAAAAACGTTCCACCGCGCTTACGGTTTTGTTGATAGTGGTGGCCGTGCTGGTAGTGGGTGCTATTTTGCTGGCAACGATTTTTGGTATTATGACAGTGTCGATGTTCAGCCCAAGTGACTATAACATAAACACACCTCTAAACACATTCTCGGTAATTCATGTTGAGGGTGCGGTCCAAAGTATTGAAAACACTGCGTTTGGGTTGAGTTCTTCTGCATATTACCACGATGATACGCTTGATTATGTTGAAGAGCTGATTGAGAACGAGAGCAATAAAGGGATTTTGCTTTACATGAATACGCCGGGTGGTGGAGTAACCGAAGGCGACGAGCTATACATGGCGCTGATGGAATACAAAGAAAAAACTGGGCGTCCTGTGTGGGGATATATGGATGACATGTGCGCCTCGGCCGGATATAACATCATTTCGGCGGCAGACCATATCGTGGCTAACCGCAACACCACAACAGGGTCTATAGGCGTGTATATCGCTATCACCGACACCAGCGGCCTTTATGACAAGCTGGGTGTACGCACTGCGCTGATAAAATCGGGCGAAAACAAAGGCGTGGGCGTGTCAGGCGTGCCGGTGACATCTGAGCAAGAAGCAGTATACCAAGGTGTGGTGGACGAGCTGTATGAAAGATTTGTAAATGTTGTGGCAGAAAGCCGCGGCATGACTTATAGTGAGGCCAAAGGCCTGTCCGACGGACGTATATACACGGCGAGCCAAGCGCTGGACAATGGCCTTGTAGACGAGATAAGCGACTGGGACACAGTGCTAGAAGACTTTGAAGAATTTACCGGAGCGACAGAGTTTAACCCGAACTTTTCAAGGCAAACTGCTGTGAGCCAGTTTTTTGGTGACATGGTGCAGTATTTGCCGAAGAGTGATGCCCAAAGCATAATGCAATCACTGGATCAGTTTCCCAGCGGTGTGCCGATTTCTTACTATGATCCGTCGTTGACAGAAGTTCAATAGATTAGAAAATTGACACGATAAAGTAATGTTTTATAAGAAAACGAGGTATGTATGCAAGACGATAAAGAATATATTCCGTTTTCGAGTGGAGAAAACATAGGCCAAGAGGAAGACTCGGCGCTGTTTGAAACAAGGCAAAATGAATTTTCCACAGCGATTTTGCTAGCGGTGGATGCCGGAAAATATGACGCACAGCAAAGTATGGAAGAGCTGGCTGCGTTGTGTGAGGCATATGGTCTTGAAACATTAGCCGAGGTGATGCAAAAGCGTGACAGGCCCGATTCGGCGACCCAGCTGGGTATAGGACGCCTGGCCGAAGCAAAAGAACTGGCGGAAAACCTAGGTGCAGACGTGGCGGTGTTTGACGGCGAGCTTACGGGTAGCCAGCTACATAAAATGGAAGAGCATTTGGGCATTCCTGTCATTGACCGAACGATGTTGATACTGGAAATTTTTGCCCAAAGAGCCCTTACAAAAGAAGGCAAAACCCAAACAGAGCTGGCCATGCTGGAATATAGACTACCACGCCTGGCGGGACACGGCACGTCATTATCACGTCAAGGTGGCGGCGGTGGCGGTGGCGCCGGTGCACGTCGTGGCGGCGGCGAAAGCAAGCTGGAATATGATAGACGATATATCCGCAGTCGCATCGCTATCCTGAAAAAACGCCTAAAAGAGATGGAAACACGGCGCGGTGAAACACGGCGCACACGCAATAAAAGCGGAGTGCCACTGGTGGCGATGGTGGGGTATACAAACGTGGGTAAATCCAGCCTCGTCAACGCACTTTGTGGCAGTGATATTCTGGTGGCAGACATGCTGTTTGCAACGCTGGACCCCACCTCACGCAAGATGGTGTTGCCCGATGGGCAGACAGTGGTATTGGTGGATACAGTAGGTTTTGTGTCACGACTGCCGCATAATTTGGTCGAAGCGTTTAAAAGTACGCTGGAAGAAGCAAAATACGCTGATGTATTGTTGCTTGTGGTGGATGCGGCCGACGAAGACGCACCCGAACAGCTGGATGTGACGCAGGATGTCTTGAAAAGCCTTGGGATAGACAGCGATGTGCCGCGCTTGGTGGTGTATAACAAATCAGACAAATTAGTGGCTGAGCATGATTTCAGCGATGACGCCATGCTGGTAAGTGCAAATACTGGCAGAGGCCTTGATGCATTAAAGGCGAGGCTTGTCAGTATTTTGTCGCAGCGCATGTGTTTTTTGCATGTGGTATTGCCTTACGATAAACTTAGTTTGGCAGAAAACTTTAGGCAACACGGGCGTGTAGAAAAAGAAGAGTATCGTGAAGACGGCGTGTATTATGCCGCCGGAATAGAAAAATCGAAAGCGCACATATTTGAAAAATATTTAGTGAATAGTGCTGAATGATAGGAAAAAAACATGTCTGAAAAACAAAAAATGGCTTTAGAACTTTTTTCGCAAGGGATGAACTGTGCACAGGCAGTGGCAGGAGCTTTTTGTGAAGATTATGGATTTGATAAAAAATCGACTATATTGATGGCCACGGGATTCGGCGGCGGAATGAAAACCGGAGGCGCCTGCGGTGCGATGACAGGCGCGCTGATGGTGGTGGGCATGGCGTGCGGTACATACAAGATGGAAAATGACCAAGATGCACAGAAAAAAGCCGAATGTGGCATTCGTACCAAAGAATTTGTAGAAGCTTTTAAAGGACTGAAAGGCACTATTAATTGTAAAGAATTATGGATAAGGTCCAAAGAGCCTAAAATAATCAAGAGAAAAGGCCCGCCTGAGATTTGCATTTGGCTGGTAGAGCAATCGGTAAGATTACTGGAAGAACAAGGATACTAATTATAAACGATAAAACTCCCCCAAAGGTGTTATCTTTAGGGGAGTTTTTGTATTTGATGTTATGATTATTTCGGTAAAGGTGTGCTGTCGCTTGCCAGCTCTTTCATGGTGGTGACAAGGCCTGCAAGGTTTTGAATTTC
>CAYJIC010000092.1:0-6982 GCA_964370155.1 uncultured Oscillospiraceae bacterium | reverse complement strand
TCACGGCCACGTTCTCCCACAAGAGAGATTACGTTTACGTCAGCCTTCACGTTCCGAGCCAGCATACCCATAAGAGTACTTTTGCCAACACCCGAGCCGGCAAATATTCCCATACGTTGGCCCTTGCCAATAGTGATAAAGCCATCTATTGCCTTCACGCCCATTTGAATGGGTGTGTCGATACGCGGCCTGTCCATAGGGTTTGACGGCTCGCCCACAACACTGTAGTGAATCCCCTTGTCGGGAATAGGCTCTCCACCGTCCATCGGACGCCCAAGCGCATCAATTGTCCTGCCAATAAGCTCGTCACATACATTTATCTTTAGTTTCGTGCCGGTGTTTGTTACGGTTGCGCCATAGCCGATTCCTTCGGTATCTTCATACGGCATAAGCAAGACTTTTGATTTTTTCAGGCCCACTACCTCGGACAAAATCTCCCTGCCATCTGTCAGATGAATTCGGCATACATCGCCTATGTTGGACGCAGGGCCGGTAGCTTCCACTGTCATTCCTACAATTTTGTCTATTTTCCCGGTACGTGTATATAAGTCTTCTGTTGTACTCAGCATCGAGGCCAACGTAATATTTTTCACAGTGAACCTCGCCTTCTGGTTTTAAGTGGTGGTGAAATATTGTTTCAGGTTCGCTATTTGGGTTTTAAGGGATACATCTACTATTCCGGACGGTGTTTCTATCTGTACTTCGCCTTTTTCTGTAGGCACAGCGCTCACTTCCACTTGCTCCCATGTGGCAAAAAAATCTGTCAGCTTATCTATCAGCACTGTCATTTCCTTTGATACTTCCAGGCGAATCCAAGACTCATTTTTCAAGCCTTGCACAGCTTTTTCCACCATTTCAAACACTTCGGCATCGTTTTGATCGATTTTTTTTGCAAGTACTTTTTCGGCTATTTCTATCGCCAGCCATTTAAGTTGTTGCTCATATTCTGCCTCAAATCCTGCACGCTCTGCCTCAAATCCTGCTATTCCGTTTTCTAATTTTTCTGCTATGTCTTTCACTTCTTTTACAACTGTTTCTGCGCCTTCTTTGCGGCCTTCTTCGGCCGCTTTTAGCCGAAGATTCTCTATCTCATTTTGGCCCTCTTGCAGCTTTTGATTTTGGATTTCCTCGGCTTTTCTTACAGCATCTTCAATAATTCGCCCCGACTCTGCCATAGCCGCTTGTAAAATTTCTTCTTTCAGCCCTGCGCTAACTTTTTCTTCTGCATAATCTTTTTCAAGATCATCCGTCGCTATCATGTCTTCTTGTTTTGGCGTACCTTCGTCATCTGAAAATTCTTCTGCCATAAAAGCGTCTTGTGGGTTTTCTTCGGCATCTTTTTTAGGCTTACTCTGTTTTTTATACGCTAAGTGACTCTGCGCCAAATCACGAATCTTGACAGCATTATCCAGCACATTGATTCCGCCAGTTTTCATCACCTTAGGCATCTTTTACTCCTTCGCCCCCACCGTTGTCTTTTCAGTGCTATCACTAAGCAATAATATCGTCTTTGCCGCCCTTACTGATAACTAGCTCGCCCTCTTCTTCCAAGCGACGTATGGTGTCCACAACACGTTGTTGCGCTTCTTCCACGTCTTTCATACGTACATTGTGTAAGTATTCCATATCGCTTGCGATAGTTTCTTGCGAACGTTTTGACATATTTTGCATAATCACGCGAGAAACATCCGCATTTGCAGCTTTAAGCGCAACTGCCAGATCCTTGGTATCCACATCACGCAAGAAGCGTTGTATGGATATGTCGTCCAAAAAGATAATATCTTCGAACACAAACATTAGCTTGCGAATGTTTTCGGCAAGTTCCGGATCTTTGACGCCCAAATCGTCGAAGATTTGCTTCTCTGTGCTGCGATCTACACTGTTCATGATCTCTGCCACATATGGTACGCCGCCAAGTTCCATAAGATCCACAGACACAATATTTCCAAATTTCTTCTCCAAGGTGGCTTCCACCACATTTATAACATCTGGAGAAGCTCTATCTAAATTCGCAATACGCTCAACCACATCCAAGCGCACTTCCGGCGCAAGCTCGCTTATAATCATACTTGCCTGGTCCGCCCTTGCATATGACAGTATCAGCGCAATTGTTTGTGGATGCTCGTTTTGCAGTATTGAAAGTAGGTTCTTATAGTCAGCCTTGCGTACAAAATCAAAAGCTTTTGTGCGCAGACTTTTAGACACACGCTCCATAAGGTTTGCCGCTTGCTGCGAGCCAAATGCTTTTTCCAGCACGTCTCTTGCATAGTCCACACCGCCCTCGGCAATAACCTTTTGGGTGATGCAAAGACCGTAGAAATCATCCATGATTTCTTTTAAGTCTTCCGGAGAAAGAGTTTCCAGCCTTGCTACTTCAAGGGATAACATCTCTATTTCTTCTTCACGCAGATATTTATATACCTCTGCCGCTTCATTTGTGCCAAGGGAGACAATTACTGCAGCAGCACGTGCTTTAGGTGATAAATTAGCCACTGTTTATTCCCCCTCTTTCAGCCAGTTGCGTAGCAAGTTAGCTGTGATTTCCGGATTGTTAGCAGCAAATTCACGAACCTCATTAGTGATAATGTTCTCGGCTTCTTTCCCGACAGCTGCGTTTTTAAGTTGACGTTTACGCTCTTCAATTTCAGCTTGAATACGCTCTGCTTCAGCCGCTTCTTCTGCGGCGGCGGCCATTTCTTCTTCAAGTAGCTTTTTCTTCTTGCGTGCTTTCAATACCAATATCAGCACTACCACACCAATCAAAATCAGCAATACGCCAAGTGCAATAAATGTGTACAGGTTCGGAATGCCAGGAATGAGAGTGCCTTCCTGTACTGCATCTTCTTCACCTTCGTCAATACCGGGTGGCAAGAAGCTTTCAACGCCTACATTTTCTACCGGTAGGCCTGTGCCCTGCGCAATAGCCTGACGTAAGTCTTGCTGTGCTTCATTTGACAGTGAGTCATTTATCACCACAGATATCGTGGCTTGTTCCATCACTGGGCCGTTGCGCTCTATTTGCTCTAAAGAATAGCTCACTGCATAATCACGGAACTGATGATAATCTACCGTATCCAGCTCGCCATCACCATCAATATCTACATATACCGGAACATCGGTGTTATCTGTTTCTCCAACAACGCCCTCGGCATACTGGCCCACGCCCATTTGTGCGTCCAGTTGCTCTTCATCAACAACACCGTGAATGGTACCTTCCAGCGGTATATACGTTTTGATTTCTTCAAGAACTTCATCATAATCCAGTACTGCCGTGGCCGAAATACGCCACTGTGTAGCGTCGGGATATGCCAGCGATAGCAAGTTCGCCGCTTTTTCACTTAGGCGTGCTTCTATCTCCTGTTCAATATTCATCCGCTCTAAAAATTCAGTGCCTACCGCTTGATTAATATCATAATCTTCGCCTGCAGCCGCGAGCACGTTCATGTCGCCGTCCATCACGGTTACATCTTTGGGGTCAATGCCTACACTGGGACCTATCAGCAAACGTATAGCATTCGCCTGGTCTTGCGAAAGCACATATCCCGGCTTCATGTGCACAGTAGCCGAGCCGCTGCCATTTGTCGAGTCGATATTCCATACTGTATTAGAGTTTTCAGGCAACTGCAAGGTAACAATGGCATTCTGCACGCCATTTAATGTTTTTATAGTATCTTGCAGTCGGTTCTGCCATTGGTTTGTCAGCGCTTGTCTTTTTTCAAATTCTGTCGTGGTAAGTCCGCTGGCCTCGGCTAAAATATTATAATCCGGTGTAATAGCCGGAATGCCTTGCAACGCCAGCTGCGCCATCGCCTGCTCAACTTGGTTTTCCGGCACTTCCAGCTCACCTTCAGCATTTATCCTAGAAGATATTGGCGGCTCTACCTGCGCAAGCACTGCGCTACCTTCTATGCTTTCTTCCTGGTTCAGCCCCTCATACACCACTACATAGCGGCCTGCACGCACATTAAGAAATACCACAAGGCCTACCACCAACACCAGTAGACCTGCCGCAATTGCTATTATTATTTTCTTCCTTGTGGCTTCCAGTTCTATCCATGCATTTTTCACTTTATCCAATGCATCTTTCAACTGGGTCCCAAGTTGTGCAACCCTCTCGTTCATGCACTCATTCCCTCACTGTAGCCATGAGCTTGCCCCTTTTTCACGCACTCACAACTATATATTTACGTTATTCGTTAAATTTGTATTCTAATTAGTTCATTGTACGCTTGTATCGCACTACTTGCTATACCGGTCGCATAGCTAACCGCTGTAGAATATTTCAGCGCTTCCACTGCACCCGTATGCAGATCATCGCTACCGCCCATGGCTAAATCATACGCTGCAGCCGAAGAGCTTTCCTGAGCCTGCATGGCATTATTCAGTGCATCTGTCAACAAATTATCAAACGGTATCGAAACTTCACCCGACACCGGACTTGCTACATTCTTATCCGTTATAGATGTTATCGACGGCAAACTGCTAATGGGAACGATAAATTGACTCATTGCTACCTCCATAAAGCTATTTGTATTTTTTTAGACTCGCTCCGCTTTGCTATATTCACACGACATTATATAAAGCGGATGTATCGGCCACTATCTGTCTATAATAATCATAAACATGCTTACTTATACTTTTATTTTCACAAGTACTTTTCATCTTTCATTTGACCATGATAAATATTATTATAGTATGTACAATGTAACATTTATATGAACATAATGTAATATTTTGCCAAACTTTGACATATTGAAAATCGACAAAACGGCAGACTTCGCTGCCGTTCATA
The DNA here is from genome assembly GCA_964370155.1 of uncultured Oscillospiraceae bacterium. Lineage (GTDB taxonomy): Bacteria > Bacillota > Clostridia > Oscillospirales > Ruminococcaceae > JAAYCI01. The sequence continues at coordinate 2,190 of CAYJIC010000092.1, read as the reverse complement.
TATTATCTTGTCAGATCAGCGGCTTTCATCGCCATCGCTTTAATGATATTAAGCGTTGTAATTTGCGCTTCATAACTACGTGAAGCAGCCATCAAGTCAATGTTTTCTTCCGCTCTGTCCACGTTTGGTTTCAAAACATATCCGTCTTCATCAGCGTCTGGGTGAGTGGGGTCGTATACAGGAATAAAGTCTGATTGGTCTTCTATCACTTCAGACACCTGCACGCCGCCGCCCACATTTCCACTACTCTGTGACGAACTTGTACTTCCGGCATACCGCTGTGCTTCACGTTCTAGCGTAGACTGAAAGTTCATTTCTTGCTCTTGAAACACGACTAAACGTCTGCGATATGGTTCACCATCCGCGCCACGAGTTGTGTCAATATTAGCAATATTATGTGCAATAACATCCATGCGATATCTTTCCGCTGTCAGTGCCGAAGTGGTGATATCCATTGTGTTTAAAAAAGACATTTTACTTCCTCCTAATAAAGGAACCCGTTAAGTACGCATGCCGGAAATAGCTGCACTTATGTTATTATAGTGGCCCGATATGCGATCTATCAGGTAGTTATACTGAGCATATGCCTTCCAAAGCTCGCTTTGCTCTTTTTCCATCGATACATTATTTCCATCTATCCGAACAGATGTTGTGTCGTCTGTTCTCACATGAGAAAAATAGCTACTGCCGGAAGAAGATCTTGTTGTGCCACTTACTTCTTGCCCTTCATGATTCTGCACTCGCATTGATGCTCCCTGCAACACTTCTTCAAAGCTGACAGTAGACGCCTTAAATCCCGGTGTGTCCACATTTGCAATATTGTTGGAAATAACTTGTGTTTTAAGCCACGTATTATCAAGACTTGCTTGCACAGCTTGGCTTGTATATGTATCAAAAAGCATAAAGCATTCCTTTCCTATTTAGCATCATCTAACCATGGGTTTATTAAAATAATATCACCCATAAAGAAAAAGTGCAATACCTTCGTTGCCACAATATATGATATTGCACAAAATTTAATGGTTTGTTCTTACTTTTTAAGCTATAAATTTTAATTTTTTTCACAATTTCGCTGATCAATACTGTTAGTATTTGCTAGATTTCTTTATTTTTCGCTTCAAAACGGTTTTGTACGCAAAAAGGGTGCTATTCACATGAATAGCACCCTAAATAAATAATATCGTTTGTAAATATGTTTTGTTTTAAATACGATTTCAGCTTTTAAACTATACTTTTTTGATTTGCAGTAGCAGTGGCTATGCGGTTAACGCGACTGATTTTATCACACTCATTAAACGTATCCCGCAGCTCTCGTATCATTGGTGCGATATCATCCAGTGGTTTTTTGCTTTTTTTGACGTTTGCTTCCACCATCTGTCTGCTAAAAAAGTCATACATTTTTGATAGATCATTTGAAACAGGATAGCGAAAATCCAATGTATCGCGCAAGTGGCGAACTATCCGCTGTGATTTTTTCAGTGCTGCATCCATTGCTGTAATCTCGCCTTTATCAATAGAAACACGTGCAATATCTATTTGCTTCAGCGTTTCATCATATAGCTTTAGCAACATCTCACCTTGTGTCATGGAGCTCACCATCTGTTTGCGGTATGTTTCATATGGATTCATATTGCTTTCCTCTCTTTGACAATACTATTCGCGCACTATCGTATTATTATTATCCACCCATCAACTGTGTCATCTGAGCACTTTGAGCGTTCATTTGTGCTATCAGTTCTTCCATTTGATTAAACTGACCCCAATATCTGTCGTACTCTGCCCAGTATCTGTCTTCTAAAGTGACCAGCTGCTCGTCCACATCGGCAATTTCTTTATATAAGCTTGAAGATGTGTCCAGTGAGTTTGAGCCTGCCTTTGCCACAAGATATCCGGGACTTGCATAGCTAGACTTTGTGGCGTCATTGATGGCGTTATTTACCAGTTCCATGATACCGCCTTCGCCGGCAAACAATTCTTGCAAAGCCTCGGGATTGCTTTCAATGGCTTGGCGTAAATCGTCTACGCTTTCGGCGTTAAAGTGGCCATCTTCACTGTAAAAACTAGTGCTGATACCAAGATCATAAATGGCAATACTACTACCTTCAGGTTTTGTGTACATAGCCGTGCGCAAAGCATCCAAAATTTGTCCTAAATATTGATCATTACGCAAAAGGCCTTCTTTACTTTTTT
>CAYJIC010000091.1:0-7147 GCA_964370155.1 uncultured Oscillospiraceae bacterium | reverse complement strand
CCATCGCCTGTATCTGCTTCTGCGGTGAACTTGTCAAAACCCCAACCATAACGAGTGGTGCAAAACAATAGGTAAACTAGCGAGCCTAAAGGAAGTAAGTTGTTAGATACAATAAAGTCTTCTAGGTCTAGGACAACGCTTCCCTCGCCGAATGGTTGGAACCCTGACAAAACGTTAAAGCCTAAGATACAAGGAAGAGACAGTAAAATTATCAGTACAATGTTGATTAATATAGTCTTTTTTCTACTCCATCCAAACAAATCCATACCGAATGATATAATGTTTTCAAACACAGCAATAACAGTAGACAAAGCAGCAAAAGACATAAAGAGGAAAAATAGTGTACCCCAAATTTGCCCACCAGTCATTTGATTGAAAATGTTAGGTAAGGTGACAAACACAAGTCCGGCGCCCTCGCCGGCGTCAACACCAAAGGCAAAAGCTGCAGGGAAAATGATGAGACCGGCCATGAGGGCAACAAGTGTGTCCAGCAAAGTGATGCTGATAGCTTCACCGGTAAGGGTGTGCTTTTTGTTTAAGTAGCTACCAAAAATGGCCATGGAACCAATACCAATGCTAAGTGTGAAAAATGCTTGCCCCATTGCGGCGGAAATCACGGTGAAAATACCTTGTTCGGCCATTCTGCCAAAGTCGGGAAGTAGGTAGAAACGAAGACCTTCTGCAGCACCGTCTAGTGTGATAGAACGAAAAACAAGCACGATCATGAGTCCTAAAAGGCATAACATCATAAATTTTGTTACTTTTTCCACGCCGTTTCGAAGGCCGCGAGAGCAAACGCCAAAACCTATTAAAACAGAAACAATCATCCAAATGGTCATTTCCAAGGGATCGGAGACTAAAGCGCCAAATACTGCACCCACTTCGTCGGGAGATTTTCCTACAAAAACACCTGTTATCATTTTATAAAAATATGAAAGCATCCACCCACAAACTGTGGTGTAAAACATCATGAGCAAATAGTTTCCGGCGATGCCAAAAAAACCGTGGATATGCCACTTGCTACCGGCGGGCTCGAGTTCCTGAAAAGATTTTGCAATACTTTTTTGGCTTGCACGACCAACGGCGAACTCCATGACCATGATAGGCAAACCTAAAATAAATAAAAACACAAGGTAAACTAAAACAAAAGCAGCTCCACCGTATTGTCCGGTGATGTACGGGAACCTCCAAACGTTACCAATACCTATGGCACATCCTGCGGAAATCAAGACAAAACCCAGCCGCGATCCGAAACTTTCACGTTTTTCCATAATAAAATCCCCAATTCAATAAAAATTGATTTTGCTATACAGTATTAACACTGAAGTAATACAATTAAATATTTTACTTATTTTTATATAAAATGTCAATAAAATGTAAAAATAATTGTATATATGATACATGGCGCAAAAGAAAATAGTCATAAAAATACCTTATCAAAGCAGATGAGTTATCATTTGGATTTGATAAGGTATAGAATGCTGAATATAATTATCGGCCGAGGTTTTCTAGCATTTCTTTGATGCGTGGTGCATCACAAGCAATATGAATATCGCCTCTTGGAGCGATAGAATCTTCAAGCGGTGCAGGAGTGCGACCGGAAGCATCGATAAAGTTTTTTCGCATGGAGGTGTGAACCTGATTACACCCACTTTTTTCTACAAGTTCCACTACATTGTGAGGACGTACACCGCCGCCGGGGCAAATCTCTAGGCGACCATTTGTGAACGCCATCATTTCACGCAGTGTGGCCGCACCGTCTATGGCATTATGCTCTTGGCCACCGGTTAATATACGGGTTACGCCAAGTTCCATCAATGTGTCAAGTGCTTTGCGCCAGTCGGGCACCTTGTCGATAGCACGATGGAACACGCTTTGCTTGTTGCCGATAACACGCATCATTTCAGCACTACGTTCTTTATCAACAGTACCGTCTGCGTGAGTGATACCAAACACAATACCGTCGGCTCCGGCCTCGATAAGCGCTCTTGCATCGTGCAACATTACGTCAAATTCCCTGTCGGTATAGCAAAAGCTACCCTCTCTGGGGCGCACCATGGCCATGGTACAAATATCGGCCTCTTTGGCTATCATCATTTCGCCAACACTGGGCGTTAAACCACCAAGAAGTAGCCCTGAATTAAGCTCAATACGGTCTGCACCAACGGATTTGGCGGTGAAGGCATCCTCTACTGAGTTACAACAAACTTCTACAATAACATTTTGCATAATACAATCTCCTTGTTTTATGATGATGTATCGAAAATTATTCCATCGAAATTCCTAATAAATAATTGAGTGCTTTGGCAATTCCATCGTCGTCAAGAGCTTGCGTTGTATATCCGGCGGCTTTTTTTGCGCCGTTTGTGCCATTTTGCATTGCCACAGAGTATTTGGCGTTTTCCAGCATATCAATATCGTTGTCGTTATCGCCAAAAGTCATTACTTCGCTTGGGTGAAGGCCTAAGTGCTCTGCCATGTGCACGACGCCGTTCCATTTTCCGCCACCATTTGGAATTATATCTACACACCAAAAAGCGTCTGTGTTCATCCAGGTGGTATATGTGCAATTTTTTAAGTCTTTTAGAATGTCAGGTGTAGAGGCACTTTTTTCACAATAAAGCCCTATATGAAAAATTGGGATATCGATGTAATCGTCCAGCATGGCTATTGGAGGAAACGTCAAATTATAATAGCTGTAACAATGACGCACTAAATCGTTGACTTGAGTTATATACATATTGGTATCCGTAGCAAATAGGCAAGGTATGTTATTGTGTTGTGAATATTCATGTAAAGTTGTAAGATCATTTTTTGGAATGGGTAAAGTATATATCAGCTTATCGCCATCTTTACAGTATTGTCCATTTGAAGTGATGAAACCATCTATAGGTAAGTCGGATAATTGATTAATATCACTAAGCTCTGAAGCGTGCCTACCGGTTGCACAATATATGTGATATCCTGCCTTTTTTGCGTTGTTAAGCGCTGTGATAGCACTGCGTGGGATATGGTTAGTGGCAGAATTTAATAAGGTGCCATCGATATCAAAAAACAACGCGCGTACTTCATCTTTTGCGTTGGGATAAGGGGTTGAAGACATTGGCGATCCTCTCCGATACATAAAATTTTTTATTGTATATATTACAGCTAAGTATACCATAAACCACTGTGCTTCACAAGAATATAGCGACAAGCTTTATGCGAAAATCGGGTGAACTACCAAACATCAAAATAAGGATCGCTGATGGACAGACCATCCCCACCACGCAATATTTCAGTGAAAGCTAAAGATATAGCAGGGGCGTCTTCAGCCGGCAACACGCCGTTGATGGTGACAAAATCGGCAAAGACAGGCTCGTTTGGAAATCGTGTGTTGTATTCACATAAAAGTTTGTGAGAGGTGTCGTACAAAGAGTAAGGAATGCATAGACAAAGCTTTACCACACTGCGCACACATGCGATTTCGGCACAAGAAATCACGGCTTGTGCTGCTTTGGTGTAAGCTCGGACCAGCCCACCTGTGCCAAGCTTTACGCCACCGAAATATCGTGTCACAACAACAATCATGTTTACAATCTCGGAGTGCTCTATAACAGAAAGCACAGGATATCCGGCTGTTTTAGAAGGCTCGCCATCATCAGAATAACGTGCACGGTTGTCTTTTTGCAGTAAATATGCATAAACATTATGGTTTGCTTTACGGTGTTCTGCGCGGACTTTTTCCAAAAAAGTCAATGCGTCTTCTTCACTGTGGGCTGGTGAAAGCTGAGCGATAAACTCGCTTTTCTTTTCTATTATGGAAGCACTTGCCACGCCGGTTGGTTCTTTATATGAGGTTTGCATAAATATCTCCTGTGTACAGCTTTCGTAAAATAGAAGGCTCTATCATTCAGAATACACCCATATCTTGAATATTTCAATAGATTATGTTGCGTTTTAGATATAGGTATTGACGAGAGAGGAAATTTAAAATAATATAATTGATAAGCGGTTTATGATAAGTTGTACTTATGAAAGAGGTGGATGATGTTAGATTACCGTCTTCACACATTTTTGAAGGTGTGCGATACTATGAATTATCGAATAAGCGCAGAAGAACTAAGCATGACCCAGCCTGGGGTTACTCAACATATTCAGTTTTTAGAAAAGAAATATGGATGCAAATTGTTTATATATGATAAAAAAAGGTTGTCGAAAACGGATCAAGGTAAATTGTTAGAACAGTATGCCAGGTCTGCGTGTTATAATGATGATTTAATGAAGGAGAAGCTTTCGGCAGAGGGAACATCGCATATTCGTATCGGTGCAACTAAAACCATCGGTGAATATATTGTGGCATCTTCCATACAGCAGATGATACGAGAATATGACGGAGATGTGACGTTTGTTGTGGATAATACAGAGCATCTACTGCATCTTATTGACCACAACAATCTGGATTTTGCTCTTGTGGAAGGTTTTTTCAACAAAGAAGATTATGGGCATATGCTTTTGAAGAAGGATGTGTTTGTGGGTGTTTGTAGTAAAAATCATCCATTTGCAAATAAGTGTATTACGTGGGAAGAAGCAATGTTGCAGACAATAATATTACGTGAAAAAGGCTCGGGAACACGTGCGATTTTGGAAGAGTTACTACACAGTGGTAATTATACGATTTCAGGGTTCAAGCGCAGGATATATGTAAGCGAGTTTTCAATGATAAAAGAAATCGTGAAAGAGCAAGGCGGTATATCTTTTGTGTATAAATCGGTTGCGGATGCACATAATGAAGATGTTGCAGTGTTTTATGTGCAGAGTGACTCGATTGTTCGTGAGTTTAACTATGTGTTTTTGAAAAACGCAAATCCTAAAGAGTACATAAACACATTTTGTAAGTATTATAGCCCAACATAATGATATGATAAATGAAAACATACTAATGGTTACTATGTTATGGAAATTTTACTTGCAATTTTCACTATTTTGTAGTATAGTATTTATGCCTAAGTGATTATGCTTAGGGGAGATACTGTTTCCCAAAACGCTATCCACAGCGGGGTAAACAGCGCGTTAGTGAATAGAAAGCAAGGTGAAAAAGATGAAAGAAGGCATCCATCCTAAGTACGAGCTGTGTAAAGTAGATTGCGCTTGTGGTAACTCGTTTGAAACCAAAAGCACAAACTCTGAAATTCGTGTTGAGGTTTGCAACAAGTGCCATCCGTTTTACTCCGGTAAACAAAAGTTGGTAGATTCCGGTGGACGTGTTGACCGCTTCAAAAAACGTTTCAGCTTGGCAGAAAAGAAATAACATCAAAACAAAAAAAGAGTCGCTTTTGCGGCTCTTTTTTGTTGTTGGAACTATCAGCCTTAGGGATATGGACCAAATAAAAAAGCCTGCTAATCATAAAATTAGCGGGCTTTTAAAATCATGATGAATAAAGATATTACAAACGACAGAAGTATTTTAGATTGTACTGGACTCTTAATTCATTTTCTTCGCTTTGAGCAATAGTTTGTAGTTCTTTGTGGAATGTATGTACGTCTTCGGTGCCGTTTGCGTAAGCTAATAGGCGGGTGGCGATGTTGGAGCAATGATCAGAAATACGCTCGTAGTCAGCAAGTACCGTTAAAAATACTATGCCGGCATCCATGTTACATACACCGTTCTTCAGACGTGTGATGTGGCGGTCGCGCAACGTGTGGCAAATAGCATCTATTGTTTCTTCCAGTGGTTCAACCCTTCGTGCGATTTCATCACTTTCTTTTTCAAAGGCTTGTGCAGTTAGGGTTAATATTTCGCCGATAGCTTCGTTCAAGATAGTAAGCTCGTTTTGGGCGTCCATTGAAAAACGAATACCCTTGTCGAATACTTCGCCACCTCTTTCCAAGATGTTGACAAAATGATCGCCAATACGTTCGTATTCTGTCACAAATCCCAGCAATTTTGTGACTTCTTTGCTTTCTTCAGAGCTAAGTTCGCTACTGGGCATATTTATTAAGTAGTTGGAAATTTTCACTTCCAGTTGGTCTATTACAGCCTCTCTTCGTGTAGTTAAATCAAACATTTCACGATTGTAATTCACCAAATTGTTTACAGATTCTGCCTGCATCAGGATGCCTACGTGCGCCATTTTTTCTACGGCTTTATGTGCTTGCACCAAAGCCACAGAAGGGCTGTTGTAAAGGCGTTCATCTAAAGCTGTTACCTCAAGCTCAGGATGAGCGGTATCTTCTTTATCACGTACAGTAAACTCGGCCAGGCGTACCAATAGTTTTGAGAAAGGAAGGAATATCAGCGTGGCAACTACGTTGAAAATTAAATGGAAGTTAGCTACGTCGCCTCTGTTTATGGAGTTTTCCCAGCCTGGGAAACCAAAGGAGAACTGTATAGCATAAATACCGATAATAAATAGGCTGGTGCCGATAACGTTGAAGTATAAATGGCAAAATGCTACACGTTTAGCAGCTTTTGATGTGCCGATAGAGGCGATTAAACCGGTGGCACATGTGCCGATGTTTTGACCTAAAATAATGGGGATTGCACTGCTCCATGTGACAAGTCCGGTGACGGTAAGTGCCTGCAAAATACCAACAGATGCAGAAGAAGACTGAATGGCTACTGTTATAAGTGCACCGGCTAAGATGCCAAGGAACGGGTTTTGCAAGCTGCTGAAGATTTCAACAAAAAGTGGGCTTTCACGCAATGGCTCAACCGCGCCTTCCATGGCAAACATTCCGCTAAACAAAATGCCGAAACCCAGCATGATTTGGCCGATATTTTTCTTTTTTGCATCTTTACTGAACATGTAGTGGATTATGCCAATAAAAGCAATTGCAGGAGCTAAAGTGGATGGCTTTAACATTAGTAAAAAGAAGCTATCGCTGGAAATGTCGGTAAGTCGTAAGAGCTGGGATGTTACGGTGGTACCGATGTTAGCGCCCATTACCACGCCTACAGCCTGCTGAAGCTGCATAATACCACTGTTTACAAGGCCGATAATAATGACGGTAGTGCCTGAAGATGACTGAAGCAATGCCGTTGCAATTGCTCCAAAAATCACACCTTTTGTGGTGGAAGATGTCAGTTTTTGAAGCACGCTTTCAGTGCGCCCACCGGCGATTTTTTCAAGGCCGTTGCCCATGACGGTCATGCCATATAAAAATA
>CAYJIC010000090.1:0-7157 GCA_964370155.1 uncultured Oscillospiraceae bacterium | reverse complement strand
TTTCGTTTTTAGCACTCTTGATGTTTGAGTGCTAACTTTATTCTACCGTAAATTTGTAAGATGTCAAGAGTTATTGGCACTTTTTTTCGTTTTTTCACCAAAACAACAAAATTACCACATGTTTTTCACATGCGGTAATTTTGTCAAAAAACCCAGGGTGGCAAGAAAGTGCCAAGTGCAAGAAAGCAAAAAGTGTCGCAAAGGCGCATATTAGGTAGTTGTTCCCATCAAGTCCAGCTCGGCGGCGTGTGGTTTCATTCCTTCAATACATAGCACAATCAGTTCCGACACCTCCATGCCCAGCATCTCGGCACCTTTTCCAATCACTTCACGATCGATTTTCGCAGCAAATGCTTTGTCTTTAAACTTCTTTTTCACACTTTTAGGTGCAAGATCGGAGATTCCGTTTGGCCGCATTTTAGCAGTCGCTGAAATAAGGCCGGTCAGCTCATCCACAGCATATAAACTTTTTTCAAGGTTTGTTTCAGGCTTCACGTCGGTGCACATCCCATATCCATGTGACAAAATAGCACGGATGGTATCTTCTTCTACACCTGCGTTTAGCAATGGCTCTTTTGTGTGTTGTAAGTGCTCGCTCGGAAATTCTTCATAGTCATAATCGTGCAACATTCCCACAGCTCTCCAGTACTCTTCATCTTCCTTAAAGTGATGTGCCATTGCGCCCATGGCGGCACTCACTGCCAAAGCATGTTGCAATAAATGCTTTTGTTTTGTGGTATTTTTTAATAATTCTTTTGCTCTTTCTTCTGTCAGTTTACCCATAAATTTTTGCTCCTTTTATACTGTTTATATGTTATAATACAATATAATATTAAATTTTAAAAATGTACTATACTAATAATAATTAAAGCTTTGATCAAATGCAAGAGGCTTTGCTAAGGGGAGTCTATTATGAAAGATATTCGTAGTTTGATTGATGTGGCCTCAGGCCGTAAAAAAGCAGATCTTGTTTTAAAGAACGCCAATGTCATAAATGTATTTACAAAAGAAATTTTGCCTGCCGACGTTGCCATTGTGGGCGGATATATTGCAGGCGTGGGCAAATATGACGCTGAAAACACCATAGACTGTACCGATAAATATCTGTGCCCCGGGTTTATTGACGCTCATATACATATTGAAAGCACTATGGTTGTTCCGGGCGAGTTTGTGCGCATGGCTTTGCCCAGCGGCACCACCACCGTCATTGCAGACCCACATGAAATCACAAATGTGTGCGGCGCAAAGGGTGTTCAGTTTATGCTGGATGCCTCCGAAAATGTACCGTGTAATATTTTCATCATGCTACCCTCAGGTGTACCCGCCACGCCGTTTGAAACTGCCGGTAGCACTTTTACCGCAGACGAGATGCTCCCGTTTATCTCTCACCCACGCGTGCTTGGCCTTGGCGAAGCAATGGCTTTCACCGAAGTAATCGCCGGCAAAGGCGATATCATAGATAAGCTAAAGCTTTTTAATCAAAAAAATATAGACGGCCATGCCCCGGGACTCAGCGAACATTCTCTACAAGCTTATGTTGCACCCGGTATAATGACTGAACATGAATGCACTACATTTTCAGAAGCCATAGAAAAAGCCCGCGCCGGACTGGCCATATTGGTACGTGAAGGTAGCGCCGCACATAATTTATCTGCTATCGTAAACGGCCTTGTAGACACAAACACACCTATCGATCGGTTTCTGTTTTGCACCGATGACAAGCATCTTGATGACTTACACAGGGATGGCCACATCCGCTGGAACGTAAAGCTGGCTATCGAGCTGGGCATGAAGCCTGTAGATGCCATCTGTATGGCCACCATCAACACCGCAAGGGTGTATGGCCTTCGTGACATTGGCGCTATTGCCGCAGGATATAAGGCTGATCTTGTTTTGCTTTCTTCCTTAAAGCAAGTGAATGTGAGCGAAGTGTATAAAGACGGTATACCTGTCGCAAAACGCATTGCCGAGATGCCTGATTTCACCGTAAAAGACAGCGGCATTTTAAAGACCGTGAAAACACCACGCATATCTGCAAAAGAGTTGCAACTTTCCACCACAGGCGAAACCGATGTAATTGAACTTATTCCGTACCAACTAGTGACAAATCATCTCAGAGAAGTTGTGCCACAAAAAGACGGTTTTTTTACGCCCGATTCTGTATACACCAAGTTATGTGTAGTGGAACGTCATGGTAAAAACGGTAACATCGCTGTGGCTCCGCTTAAGGGATATGGCATCACAAACGGCGCTTTAGCTACTTCAGTGGCTCATGACAGCCACAACATCATTGCAGCAGGTGATAACGACGAAGACTTATGTATTGCCATAAACCATCTACGTGATATTGATGGTGGGTATGTACTGGTAAGCAACGGCAAAATCATAGGTGATGTACCTTTGCCTGTGGCCGGACTGATGAGCTATGCTCCGGCCGAGGATGTGCAAAAAGCCACCGGCGATATCCTAAAGCAAGCTAACACCATGGGTATACCATATTATGTAGACCCATTTATCAGTTTGTCTTTCATGGCGTTGCCAGTTATTCCTGATTTAAGATTAACAGACCTAGGCCTATTTGATGTCAAAAAATTTGCTTTAATATAAAAATGCGACTTATGCTCAAGGAAAGGATTTTCTATGAAATTTCGCGACATGCCTTATAAAAGACCCGATCTTACCAATTTAGCCGACCAAATTGAGTTATTAGCTCAAAAAGCCACCACTGCCCAAAACGGCGAAGAAATTTTGTCTGTTTATCAGCAGTTCAGGCAAATTAGCGACGATATAAGCACCGCAGGAACCCTTGTGCAGATCCGCCATACCGTGGACACCACCGACGAATACTACGATGGTGAAAACGATTATTTCGATACTCAAGGACCTATTGTGGAAGATAAATCTTTATCTTTATATCGCTCCATCTTAGCTTCTGAACATAAAAACGCACTAAGCGAAGTATATGGTGATATCCTGCTTGAAAAGCTGGAAATCTCTGTTAAAAGTAGTGACGAACGCCTTATTTCACTTCAGCAAGAGGAAAACGCACTTGCCACCCAATATGAAAAACTGTATGCCTCGGCAAAGATTCCCTTCCAAGGAAAAGTGCTGACAGTGTCCCAACTAGGCCCTTACAAGCAGCATATTGATCGTGCTACCCGTAAAGAGGCATTCGAGGCAGAAGGCGGTTTTTTTGACCAAAACAGTGAAGAACTTGATGATATTTATCAAAAAATGGTTCAAAACCGTACAAAACAAGCAAAAACTTTAGGCCACGATACCTTCACACCACTAGGTGATATCCGAATGCAACGTCACGGATATACACGCAGTGACATCAAGGCGTGCCGAGAGGCTGTCATCAGCGGCATTGTTCCTATGGTGAAAAAACTGAAGCAAGAGCAGGCCGCTCGTATTGATGTGCCTGATTTTCGGTTTTATGATGATTTGCTATCTTTCAAAGACGGCAATCCCACACCGAAAGGCACGCCCGAAGAAATTCTTGCCGCAGGACAAAAAATGTATCGAGATCTTTCACCTGAAACATCGGAGTTTATCGATTTCATGATGAACAACGATTTATTTGATGTGCTTTCAAAGCCCGGTAAAGCTCCGGGCGGATATTGCACTTATATCCCCACCTACAAAAGCCCGTTTATTTTTTCAAATTTCAACGGTACTGCCGGTGACGTGGATGTACTTACACACGAGGCAGGCCACGCCTTTGCCGCGTACCTTGCCGCAAAGAAAAATCTTGTAGGCGAGCTTTCTTCGCCCGGCCTTGAAAGTTGTGAAATCCACTCAATGGCCATGGAGTTCCTGACAGAGAAATCACATCATTTGTTCTTTGGCGAAGACACACAAAAATATGCCATATCTCACGCCGAAGACGCTCTTTTCTTTTTACCGTACGGGTGCCAGGTGGACGAGTTCCAAGAAACCGTATACGACAATCCCACCCTCACACCTGCCCAGCGCCATTCACTGTGGCTGGATTTGGAGCGCAAGTATCGCCCGTGGAACGATTTTGCCGATTTGCCATTTTACTCACGTGGTGCAGGCTGGCAGCGCCAACTACACATTTACACAGCACCTTTTTATTATATTGATTATGTGCTGGCCCAAATTATTGCTGTTCAGTTTTTCTTGGCGCACAATCAAGACCCAAAAGACGCCTGGAAACGCTACTTAGCCCTCACTGAAAAGGGCGGCACCTCGACGTATACGGGGCTTGTGTCTGCGGCAGGTTTAAGCACACCTTTTAAGGCTTCCACCATGGAAAAAGTAGGTAAAGATATGGCAGCCTGGATAAAGCAACAATAACGATATAATTTAACTTTTTATCAAAACAAAAAGCGCCTGTGCAAGAATTCTTGCGCAGGCGCTTTTTTATACTATTTTACAACATATTTAAATCATACGGGGTTTCTTGATACACGTAATAGTTCAGCCAGTTAGAATACAGCAGCTGGCCGTGACTGCGCCAACGGAAAATCGGGCCTTTTTTAATATCATCATCCCTGAAATAATGCCGTGGCAAAGGTGGGTTTTTCCCTGCCTTTGTATCACGATCATATTCTTTAAACAATGTATCTTTATCGTATTCCATGTGGCCTAAAATATAAATTTCACGCCCGTTTTCAGTGCTAATCATATGCACACCGGCCTCTTGGCTTTCTGCCAATATCCGCAGCTGTGGCACTGCTAATATGTCGTCGCGATTTACATCGGCGCTACGTGAATGTGGCACCCAAAACTCTTCGTCAAAGCCACGCACCAGCGGATTGCCCGGCCTGCTAACCGTATGTGTAAACACACCGTGTAGCTTTTGCGGCAACATCACTTTTGGCACACCGTGCAAATGATACAACCCCGCCAAAGCCGCCCAGCACAAGAAAATAGTAGAATACACATTTTCGCGAGCAAACGCCAAAATATCCATGAACTCTTCCCAATAATCCACCTGTTCATATTCAAGATGCTCTATGGGCGCGCCCGTAATAATCATGCCGTCATATCGTTGTTTTTTCACTTCATCCAGCGTCTTGTAAAACGCACCGATGTGCTCGGCCGACGTATTTTTCGACTCGTGTGTAGATGTACGCAGTAGCGATAGGCGCACTTGCAGCGGGCTATTTGCCAAAACACGAGCAATTTGCGTTTCAGTGACAATTTTATCAGGCATTAAATTCACAATCAATATTTCAAGCGGACGTATATCTTGCTTGGCTGCTCTTTGCTGGCTCATCACAAAAATATTTTCGCTTTGCAATATCTTAGATGCGGGTAATTTTTCAGGAATAATCAACGGCATTACTATTACCCTCCTTTTTACACAATTTTCTCTATTGTATTACTATTTTCAGCTTGTTGCAACATCTATAGCAGCTTTAAAGTCGGCAATAATGTCTTCTTTGTTTTCAAGACCCACCGACACCCGAATCATCTCGGGCTTCACTCCTGCTTTTATCTGATCTGCCTCTGAAAGCTGACGATGTGTGGCCGACGCCGGATGGAGCACGCAAGTATGAATATCTCCCACATGTACCACCAAGCTACTAAGTTCCAGCGCTTCTATCAGCTTACGTCCTGCTTTAAAGCCACCTTTCACACCAAATGTGATAACCCCGCCGCCGCCTTTGGGCATATATTTCTTTTGCAGATCATGCTCTTTGCTACCGACAAGCCCCGGATAATTCACCCATTCTATATTAGCGTCTTGTGCCAAAAACTCTGCCAAGCCTTGCGCATTTTCGCAGTGGCGCTCCATGCGTAAATGTAATGTTTGCAGCCCCATTGATGTAATCCAAGCATTCATCGGAGCCATGGTGCATCCATAATCACGCAACATCTGCGCCCTGATTTTAACCGCTAGTGCCGCCGACCCAAAGCTTTCTGTATATATAAGGCCATGATAGCTCTCGTCAGGCTGGGTTAATCCGGGGAATTTACCATCTTGCTTCCAGTCAAAATTTCCTCCGTCAATCACCATTCCACCCATGCTGGTGCCGTGCCCATCAGAATATTTTGTGGTAGAATGTATCACAACGTTTGCGCCATGTTCTATAGGCTTGCATAAATACGGCGTGGCCAGCGTATTGTCTACTACCAGCGGAACACCCAGCGTTTTAGCTGCCTTGCTCCATTTTTCAAAATCCAAAATTGTCAAAGCTGGGTTTGCCAATGTTTCTGCAAATATCATCTTGGTGCTGGGTGTAGCTGCTGCTATAATTTCTTCATATGTGGCTTCCTGAGCAACAAATGTGTGGGAAATTCCCAGCTTCTTAAAGCTGACACCAATAAGGTTGTTTGTGCCTCCATATACATTTGTGTTACATAAAATATGATCGCCTGCTTCACAAATGGCCAAAGCACATAGCATGGTAGCACCTTGACCGCTTGATGCGGCAACTGCGGCCACGCCACCTTCCAGTAGTGCCATTTTTTCTTCAAGCGCCGCTATGGTTGGGTTTGAAATGCGGCTATACATATGAGTTGCGCTGGTCAAGTCAAACATTGACGCTACATCATCCGTGTCGTAATATCTATATGTGGTGGACTGCACCATGGGTACTACTTGTGGTTCTCCTTTTTTTGCGCGATAAGTGCCGTGCACACAAGCTGTTTCAAAGTTCATTTCTAGTCTCCTTTTCTTAATCTAAATCTTAATCCCTATCAAATTAGTGGGTATATGAAATTATTATACCACACTTTTTCAAATAAGTCTATTTACATGAATTATACTTGCCACTTTTGTGCAAAAAATGTATAATAATTTGTATGTAACTTTTTTTATTATTATCGTATTTCAGGTATATGCATGTGGTTTTTTCACCGCTATACGATATTTCGGAGGAATTTAATGGCTGTAAAATACACAAAACCAAAAGGTACCCTAGATATTTTGCCCAGCGATGTCCACAAATGGCACTATTTAGAGCATCTGATACACCAAACTGCTCATCTATATGGGTATGAAGAAATTCGCCTGCCTACTTTTGAAAGTACCGATCTATTTGCGCGTGGTGTGGGCGAAGGCACTGATATTGTCTCTAAAGAAATGTATACATTTTTAGACAAAGGCGGGCGCAGTGTTACCTTGCGACCCGAGGGTACAGCCGGTGTAGTTCGTGCTGTTTTGGAAAACGGGCTGCTTT
>CAYJIC010000089.1:0-7200 GCA_964370155.1 uncultured Oscillospiraceae bacterium | reverse complement strand
TTCATCATGGGAACAGGCAATGTTTTGCCGTTGAATCCGCCAAGATATTTGTAAAGAGGCATGCCATAGTAATCAGCTGCTGCATGAGCACAAGCCATGGAAACACCCAAAATAGCGTTTGCGCCAAGTTTGGATTTAAAGTCTGTGCCGTCAAGATCAAGCATCACTTTGTCGATACCGTTTTGGTCGGTAACATTCAAGCCCATGATTGCATCGGCAATAATGTTGTTTACATTTTCTACAGCTTTTAAAACGCCTTTACCAAGATAACGAGCTTTGTCGCCATCACGAAGCTCTAAAGCTTCTCTTTCGCCGGTAGATGCACCGGATGGAACCATTGCACGGCCAAAAGCACCGATTTGTGTTGCTACTTCTACTTCGATGGTGGGGTTACCACGAGAATCAATCACTTCACGAGCATAAACTTTGCAAATATTGGGCATTTTGAAAATCCTCCTAAGTTGTTAATGTTATTAAGACTTTTCATAAAAAATTGTAGCACATAATCCGCTATAAGTAAAGAGAAAAGCCACTTTTATTTCACCTAAAAATCAGTATAATAACCAGCCTGAAAATCAGCATAATAATTTTCAATATTTTTATGATTTATTGTATAGCTTTGTTCTTCCACTTTCCTCGAACGTAACAAATAAAAGTGATTACAGCGCCTAAAACCCAGCTTAATAATAGTGAAACAAACATGTTTTCACTCATACCGCTTGGGTGCTCTTCACTTATGCTTAAATACACCAAAATATACGCCATGGGAACACGGATAAGCACGGATGTCACAATCGATATCCACATGGGTGTTAGTGTATCGCCGGCACCTCTTATAATTCCTGACAAACATTGTGTTACCGCCATCGCAATATATCCCGGCGCTAAAATCCGCATCATTCTCATGCTTAGATCAACGAGCTCTTGTGTGTTTGTAAACACAGCCATTAAATATGCGCCAAATAAAAGCAACAATAATGTTATTGTCGCCGAAGTGATTACGGCAAACCATGTGCCGTACTTTGCGCCTTTCAACACCCTATCCATCTGGTTTGCGCCTACATTCTGTGCAGCATATGTGCTCATTGCACTGCCAAACGACATGTTTGGCATCATCGCAAAGCTGTCGATACGCATAACTATGATATTAGCCGCAATAAACATCTCGCCAAAACTATTTGTAAGCGACTGTACAATTATCATAGCCATTGCAAGCACTACCTGAGTTAGTCCTGCCGGCAAACCCAGCCTAAACAACGTTAAAAAATGCACTTTTTTCGCTGTGGGTTTTTTGAAATTGATGGAAAACAAATCTTTCATTTTAAACAGTTTTCTAACACATAACAAGCCTGATACAATCTGCGCTATGGCAGTAGCCAGGGCAACACCTGCAGCACCCATATCAAAATATGCCACAAAAACAATATCCAGTACAATATTAAGTACAGTTGCTACCAAAAGATATTTCAGCGATGATATTGAATCGCCCAGGCCTCGTATAATTCCTGATAGTATGTTAAAAAACACCAACCCGGAGTTGCCCATCATTAAAATCAGTAAATAGTCATTACTTTGCGTAATAATACTTTGAGGTGTGTCTAAAAGTACCAAAAGTGGCATTGTCACAAAAGGTGTTATAACAGTGAGCGATACTGAAAAAACCGCGCAAAGTATAATGCAACACTCGATGGTGGCCGATAAGTTTTCTCTATCTTTTGCCCCAAAATACTGTGAAGCCATAATGCCCGAGCCGATTGAAATGCCCACAAAAAATACAATCAGCAAATTCAAAATAGGCCCTGCGCTGCCCACCGCCGCCAAGGCGTTGTCTCCGCTGAACCTACCTACAATGATACTGTCTACCGTGTTGTAAAGCTGCTGGGCAATATTACCCATAAGCATCGGTATCATAAATATTATTATTTTTTTTAGTGGATTACCCTGTGTTAAATCCACCGGCTCAAAAAGAGCTTTAAACATAATTCCTCCTGTGCAAAAACATATATCTTTTTTCGCACACCGTGCGTTTATTATTTGCTACTATTTATATTTTAAATTTGACTATTTTACGTTTATAAATCGACTTAAACGCACACAATCGAAAAGTGTGTTTTTCTAGTATACATAAGCAAAACAAATAAATCAAGCACAAATTATGACACATCAAAATAGACGATATTAATATAAAAAATCTTCGCTCGGCGTATAACTGTTTTTTTAAATAATTGCTTGTGTAAAAAGCAATCAAATTGTGATACACTGATTAAAAGGGTGGCTGGAATTTTCTATTATAATTGAAACAGGGGGCAATCATGAAAAAAACATTTGCTATTTTTCTAGTTATAGCGCTCGTGCTGGCGCTAGCTTCTTGCGCAGATTCACAAGAAAGTGGATTGCAAGATGCTTTGTCTGCGATTGAAGGAAGCATTAATCAACCATCAGAAAACGCCTCGTCCGGCGCAGTGTCTGAAAACACAGGCGAAAACAACACAGAAAATAATGCGTCTGTCCAAGAAGTGGATTATTCGCCGTATTCCATGCTTTTAAATTCTTACAATCTTGACTATAACATATCAAGCATCAGCGCATCTGATTATGTAATAACAGGCATGACACTTACGCCTACTTACCCTGATTATCCGGAAGATAGCATGGTTGACGCCAGTGGTTTTTGCTATGCAAACTTGATAGATCTTGACGGCAATGGTGTTTTAGAGCTGGTAGCGATTGCTTATGATGAGCAAGAATGGGACTATCAAGATGACTCGCAAGACGGTAAAATCCAAATCACCGAGCTTAAATATCAAGATGTGATAAAAATATATACCATAGACCCAAACGACGGCTTGTCTCTTTTAGGCAGCTTGCCTTTGTCTAATTTATCTATGCCTGTGTCAAACAATTATGGCATTGAGTATGTTGTTTCAGATGATAAAACCTATATTAGCCACAGTGAAATTTGGCAGATGGGTAACGGCGATATATACTATTACGGACTTACCGATGGATTTTTTGGGCTTGAGACTCATTTTAATATAGATATCAACGGCAGTTACTTTATCAACGATGAAGAATATACATGGGAAGAGTTTGATGAAATATCATCTTCTTATGGCGAGAATATACGCCACCCGATTGAAAACCTAAACGACACTTATTTGGAAGAGCTAAACCTTATAAACGAGGAAACTTTCAGCTTTTTGTCAGACTATCCCATTAGCAATTTCGACACTTCTTACGCCGCATATAACAACGGGCAGTTTTACTGCATGGAATATACTGAAAATTCCTCTTCGCCAACAAACGCTGCTATAGCAAAATACTACAGAGCTATAACCATGCGTGACTACGACGCATTATCTGAAGTTATCACAAATACAAGAGATGTCGAGTTGTTTGAGCTGTGGCATCACTCAGACGAACATACATATGTGCCCGGCTATATAATATCAGATTTACAGCATGTTACCCCCGGTATGATTGAAATTCCCGAGATGGCAACTGATATTGTCGCCTATATATCCGAGCTCGACTCTGAAAAAACCGCTATTGTATACGGTCTTGTAAACGAAGTTTTAGACCCACACGTAGCCCAACTTGGCCTTCAAATTTCCGGTGGCATCTACCCCACTTATTTTGTTTTGTCAAGCGATGACCCCGAAGGTCTCAGCTGGAAGCTAGAAGAAATATTTGATAATAAGTTTTACTGGTAGCTTATTAAGGGCAATTTAAAGCGATACAATATACCGAAACAAAAAACCTTGATGCAATTACATCAAGGTTTTTTACTTATACATTTAAAATAGATCATTACATGCTTTCTTTACTAACTATTCCACATTAAAATGTTTTAACAGTATATTCTCAGCTTCGACATTCCACAGCCCGTTATTCTTTTTAACACTTTCATCCAATGCGGCAAACAGTGGATCTGTTTTGCCCAGTTCTTCAAAATCTATAAGCGCAGTTAATGGCAACTCAAACTGTGTATATCCCAGAATTTTTCCGGCACGTATATCGGGAAGATTAGCAGTGGCATCTACCATGCTTGAAAGGCCACCAATATGACTAACCATCACCGATGGCCTTATTTTCCCTTGCGCCGACAGTAGTAACGCCTCTTTTAAATCGTCTGTGTTGCCGCCGGTGCTTCCCAAAATATGAGTAGAGGTATAGTGAACATTATATAGATTAATTTCTGCTTTAAACTCATTGTCGGTTGGGCCTGCAAAAAAGTTTAGACAACCGTCAAACGCCATTAGTTTATCGCCAAGTTCTGCAATTGATCTAATTGGTGCATACACAAAAACATCGTGATATCCGTCACCTTGCGATATATCCAGTAGCTCTTTGTATGGATCATCACAATCGTTAGGATTAATATAGTAAAGGTCTACGCCGTTTTCTTTAGCAAATTGTGGTGATATCAGTTCTTTTGCGCGCTGGATACGACCGTTATCTATATCAGTGACTACGATCCGCTTTGGTTTATTGCCGGCAACTATTGGATACTCAATCGCACCCAGACCCATTGGGCCACAACCGCCAAGTATCAACACGTTACCACCTTCTTTAATACCGGGGGCATGATCATAGTTCACTTTGTTTGTGTGATACATGATATTATATCCACCTATGATGCAGCTCATGGGCTCGCCCAGTGAAGCATTGTAATACCCCTCACCGTCATAGTGAAGCAGGCATCCAAGCTCCATTACCTCTTGAGGTATGATTGCATAAGTGGCTGCGCCACCAAAAAACTCATATGAATAACCCGGCGAAGCAAGACTACCTTTGTAGTTAAGGGCAGGTTGCAAGGCAAAACGCTCACCTGCCTTGAATTCATCAGCCCACTTCTCGCCCACTTCCACTATCACTCCGGCAAATTCATGCCCAATTATTATCGGATTTGTCGATACATTTTCAGGGCAACGTTTATGCTTTTTTCCTTGCTTTAATAGCTTGTGTGTGGACATACACACACTATCAGAAATAACTTTTACCAGTATTTCATCAGATTTTATTGCCGGAAGTTCAAACTCTTCCACACGTAAATCATCTGCACCATACATTCTTATCGCTTTTGTTATCATGATATTCTCCTTAATTATTATATTGTTATATATTCCAGTTTCACTTTGCTCTTTAGTTCTTCAACCAGCTCTATACTGGGTGGTTTTGTTCCTTGTGTTGTCACAGCTCCTGCACTGCACGCCATTGCAAGCGTCGCTGTATCTTGTAGCGATAACCCCATTTGCTTTGCGCAGGCTATCGCTGCTACCATGCTGTCGCCTGCCCCTACCGTGGAAGACACTTCAACCTCTACCGGAGGCGCAAAACAAGCCTCGTTGCCGGTTATGAACGCGGCACCCTTCGCACCCATCGACAGCGCCACGAAATCAACACCTTTGTCTGTCAGTTGCCTACAAACTTTATACATTTCCTCGTTGGTCATTGTTTGTTTGTTGCAATAACCTGCAAGTTCCTCGTTATTTGGCTTTATGCAATTTGGCGTTGCAGAAAGTGCTTGTTTAAACGCCTCACCATCGGCATCAAACAACACATATGCATCATGCTCTTTCAAAAGCAGTATAAGCTTGCGGTAGTAATCAGATTTAGCGTTGGCATGAGTGCTGCCTGCCAGCACAAAAATCGCCCCTTGCTTTGCATAACTCAACAGCTTGTCTGTAAGCTGTTTTTCTTCTGCCTCGTTTATCACTATCCCCGCCTCATTAAGCTCGGTAATTCCATAACTGTCATCCAGTACCTTTGTGTTGGTTCTGGTGTCGCAATCCACCTTAACAAAATCATGTGTGATTCCCAATTGGTCAAGTTGAGATATTAGCTCTGTTCCCCCTGCGCCACCACAAAAACCGGTTGCAACACATTCGACACCAAGTATTGCCGCCATTTTAGCAACGTTTACACCTTTTCCACCTGCATCAATTGTCACCGATTTAATTCGGTTTAGCCCACCCGGCTTTAGGGTGTCGATACGCACGGTTTTGTCTATCGCTGGGTTTAATGTGACAGTCACAATCATTTTTATGCCTCTCCTTTAGAGAACAACGCGATTATTTTATCTTCGTTGGCTTCTTGCACCAGTGCCAACACGTCCTCCTCTTCCTCTAATGTATCAACGATATTTTCGAGTATTTCAAGGTGCTCGTCTCCCAAAGCGGCTATACCTATTACTAATTTCACATCAGTACCATTCCAGTCGATGCCGTCGGGATATGTTATAACACAAAGACCGGTTTTATTTATGTACTGTGCATACTCCTTTTCGCCGTGAGGAATAGCAATTAAATTACCAATAGCCGTTGAAAAACTAGTATCTCTTTTAAACATCCCCTCGGTGTATTGCTCTGTAGTATAACCTGCTGCACATAAAAGCTCGCCACATTTTTTTATCGCCTCGTCTTTATGAACACTGGGCTGATTTAAGATTATTTCTGTCTTGTTTAACATTTTGCACCTATCCTTTCTTGGTTTTGTATGTTATTCGCCAAATAGATCTTTATAATATTCTGCCAAATGAGAAGAAAAAATCATTTCTATTTTTTTATAAACGTTTTTCTCATCACCGGCTATAATAGCGTCTAAAAGTTCCTCGTCCTCTATTAGCGACCCGCTCAAGGTCCCCACTGCTTCTTTAATGTCTGTAGAGGCATTTTGAGGTAGCAACATAAGCAGGCAGCTTTTTGCCTTTTCCCCTTGAGAATTTTGTATATAACCACCATCAGGATGTAAAAGCATGATTAGCGGTTTTTTCACTCCATCTGTACAACAATGTAAAAGCACTATGTCTAATTGTTCTATAAGCTGGGTGGATATCTGCTCTCTCGAAATTAGACTGTTAAGGATTTTCTCGCCATCTGCTGCAGTGTCGGCAAACCGATAGCTCACAAACTTACATAGCTCATCAATGTTTATTTGATCCTGTATAATTGTCATTCCGAAATTGTTAAGAATATGATCGATGTTTTGCATATAAACGATTATTTTACCGAGTTTTTCGCTGAATCCGGCATCTTTTTGCTGTGAATCTTCCAAACGGCTTTCGGTCGCCAAAAGCTCTATCTGGGTGTTGATTTCGCCTATTTCTGAAGGGGTCAAGATCGGATGTGCGATAATGACAGGCTTATCTGTGTCTGCTATCTCGGTTGTCGCTATCAGAAAATCACTGTCTTTCCAGCT
>CAYJIC010000088.1:0-7278 GCA_964370155.1 uncultured Oscillospiraceae bacterium | reverse complement strand
GTCTGCCGATTCCACCACAGCGGCGAACGGCTACCTTAATATATTACATCATTTGCAACCTTTTGTCAATTTTAAATAAGCAAAACCTATAAAAAATTGTTATATTTATAAATACCTTGCTTGATGAGTAATTAGCAAACACAAGATATATTACATTATTAAAACAGCAAAGTGTCCAAACGATAATCAATCGGATACTTTGCTGTTTTTTGTGTGAAATCAGTTGTTATAGAGGAATATTTCCATGACGTTTTGGTGGCAGGCTTTGTCTTTTACCGCTACACGCAGATAGCGCCGCACACACACGCATCCGTGTTTCCGAAGGTAAAATAACATCTTCGATATACCCAAGCTGTGCTGCGGGATACGGCCCTGAAAACTTCTCCCTATATTCGGAAATCATCTCGGCACGCTTTGCAGCGGGATCTTCTGCAGCGTCAATATCACGCTTAAACACAATATTTGCCGCGCCTTCGGCACCCATTACAGCAATCTCGGCACTGGGCCATGCAAAGCCCATATCGGCACCAAGTGCACTGCAACACATTGCAATATATGCGCCACCATAAGCTTTCCGTGTTACCACGGTGATTTTTGGCACAGTAGCCTCACTGTATGCAAACAGTAGCTTTGCACCATGCCGAATTATACCGCTGTGTTCTTGGTCGCACCCCGGCAAAAACCCGGGCACATCAACCAACGTAACTAAAGGTATGTTGAATGCATCACACCGGCGAACAAAACGCGCTGCTTTATCTGAGGCATCTACATCAAGACACCCGGCCTGAACCTTTGGCTGGTTTGCCACAATACCTACACTGCGTCCACCCATACGCGCAAACCCTGTAATGATGTTTTTTGCAAACATCGGTTGTACGTCAAAAAACTCGCCATCATCTACTATGTTGCCTATAACATCATACATGTCATACGCTTTGTTTGGGCTGTCTGGAACAATGGTGTTCAAAGACTCAGCAAGACGATTTGTAGCGTCGCTTACAGTTTTACGAGGCGGTGGTACATCGTTGTGTGCCGGCAAAAACGAAAGCAAGCGACGAATTTCTTCGATACACTCGGTATCGTTTTTAGACATGAAATGTGCCACACCGCTTGTTTCGTTGTGTACACGTGCGCCGCCCAGCGCCTCGAAAGTCACGTCTTCGCCTGTAACGGTTTTGATAACTTCAGGCCCGGTGATAAACATATGTGATGTATCTTCTACCATGAAGATGAAATCGGTGATGGCAGGAGAGTACACCGCACCACCGGCGCATGGGCCCATGATGGCGCTGATTTGAGGAATAACACCAGAAGAGATTGTGTTGCGATAGAATATCTTGCCGAAACCGTTCAGTGACGGCACGCCTTCCTGGATACGTGCACCACCGGAATCCATCATACCCACAATGGGCGCGCGGTTCATAAGCGCAAGATCTTGAACTTTTGCGATTTTGTCGGCGTGCATCTCGCCCAAAGAACCACCAAGCACGGTGAAATCCTGAGCGTATGCATATACTGTGCGCCCATCTACGGTACCGAATCCGGTTACTACGCCGTCGCAAGGTGCGCTTTTTTTCTCCATACCAAACTGTGTGCACCGATGCTCTACAAAAGCATCCAACTCGCAAAAAGTACCCGAATCAAACAAAAGGTCTAAACGTTGACGAGCGGTCAGTTTTCCTTTTTTGTTCTGAGCCTCAATGCGCTTTGCGCCGCCACCCAGCTGAAGTGTTTCTCTTTTTTGTTTTAACGTATCCAAGCTTGATACATCCTCCTTCATTTTGGCGATGTCTTGCCTTGACACAGCCGTTGTATCTGTTGATAAATAACGTATCTTTGATATATATGCCTTCCAAATTGTGTATAAAAAGCACGTGCATTCCATGCACCACGTAATTATATCAAATTTTTTATATAAAATCCACATTTTTTGTAAAAAAAACTTAGCTTTGCAAACTAAATTTCAAATTTTACGCATATGCGTCAATTTTTTCGAGAGAATGGGTGGTTTCTTTTTACATATTTGCAAAAAAACAGCCGATAAGGGTATAATGTAAACAATAAAAACGCATTCATGGAGGAACGCATGAATATATCTTCACTATTACTGGAAAAGAAGTGTCCGTTTGCGCTGGAGATTTTTCCGCCAAAGCGTCATAGCAAGGTGGAGTCGGTGTATGGCATGATAGGCGAAATGGGCGAAGTTGCGGCAGACTATATCAGTGTGACATACAGCGCAGGTGGTGACGGAGCAAAAGAATATACAGCGAAGATTGCAACGTATATTCAAGAAACACAAAATAAGCCTGCTTTGGCGCACCTTACTTGTGCCACACAAAGTAAAGACGAGATAAAACAAAGATTGCAAGAACTGAAAGATGGCGGTATTAAAAACATTTTGGCGTTGCGTGGGGATGACACTGCTTTAGCCGGAGATTATCGCTATGCGGTGGATTTGGTGCGGGAAATATCGGATTTTGGCGGGTTTTATACAGTAGGCGCATGCTATCCCGAGGCTCATCCTGAAAGCGAAAGTGTTGAAAAAGACATAGAGTATTTAAAACAAAAGAAGGAAGCCGGCGTAGGACATTTTGTGTCTCAGTTGTTTTTTGATAATGAAAAGTTCTATACTTTTTTAGATAATGTAAAAAATAAAGGGATACACTGCCCGGTGGAAGCCGGCATTATGCCACTGACACAGCCGGGTCAGCTGGAACGCATGATTTCGCTGTCGTCTGCCAGCATACCGGCATCACTGTCAAAGTGGGTTAGTCTTTACAATAACGATGCAGACTCGTTTTATAAGGCGGGAATAGAGTATACAGTGTTGCAAATTCGTGAGCTGATTGAAAACAACGTGAGTGGTATACATCTTTACGCCATGAATAAGCCGAGTGTGGCAAAAGAAATATATGACAACATAAAAGATTTGCTTTAAGGCATATGTTTTATATAAAGAGGAACTATGGAAATTTCGGTAAAGTTGCAGGTGGACGAAAAAGAAGTATATAGGCATTTGGGTTTTGGCAACGTGACGCCTAGCGAGCCGGATGTTGCAAATATAAAAAAAGCTATAGTGTTGCTGGAAGAGTCTGTGCGAGTACGCTTTAATTATGCACGGTTTTCTCTTTTTGAGAATGAAAACGGCGAGATCGCCATGAAAGGCGTAGCACTGGGCTTTTCCGCCGTCCAAAAGCATCTTGTCGGGTGCAATGAATGTATACTAATGGGTGTAAGTCTTGGAAAGAAAATAGACATGCTTTTGCGCAGTGTTCAGGTACTGGACATGGCAAAGGCGGTGCTGATAGATGCGGCGGCCTCGGTGTTGATAGAGCAATATGCCGATTACATAGAAGAAAACCTAAGAAAAGAGATGCAAAAAGAATCACTTTTTTTGACGGGGAGATTTTCGCCGGGGTATGGTGATTTTCCGTTATCGGTACAAAAGGATATATTATGGCTGATATCGGCCGAAAAACAAATAGGCATGGGGCAGACACAAGACGGCATGCTGATACCGGCAAAAAGCATCACGGCGGTGTTGGGTATCTCAAAAACCGATAAAAAGGGATATTTGGCCGCATGTGACGAGTGTAGCATGAAAGAAACATGCCAAAGACGTAAGGAAGGGGTACTTTGTGGAAAGATACTTTAATGAACAACGACTGACTATATTAGACGGCGCCATGGGCACGTTGCTACAAAAGGCAGGCGTTGAAACAGGAAAACATCCTGAAGTTTTGAATATAACTCATGCTGAAGAAGTGGTGAAAATTCACTCGGCATATGTAAACGCAGGCTCTGAGATTATTTATGCAAACACATTTGGTGCCAATGTGAAAAAATTACAGGGCAGTGGGTATACGCCAAAAGATGTGATAACAGCGGGTATTGCCTGCGCAAAAAAAGCCGCCGGCGCAAAGGCAAAAGTTGCGCTTGATATAGGGCCTTTGGGTGAGATGATGGAGCCCAGCGGTACGTTAAGCTTTGAAGCCGGCTACAATGCTTTTTGCGAAGTGGTGAACGCAGGCAAAAAAGCAGGCGCCGAGCTTATAGTGATAGAAACCATGACAGACCTGCTTGAAACAAAAGCGGCAGTATTGGCGGCTGTTGAAAATTCGGATTTGCCGGTGATGGTATCAATGAGCTTTGAGGAAGATGGGCGCACGTTTGCAGGTGTTTCGGTGGAAGGCTTTGCCTCGTGTATAGGTCCGCTGGGTGTGTCGGCGCTTGGCATAAACTGCTCGCTTGGCCCAAAGGAAGTGATGCCTTTGTTACAGCGCCTGTGCAGTGCCACCGCTCTGCCAGTGTTTGCTGTGCCGAATGCAGGCTTGCCGCATCCGGTTTTAGGCACGTATGACTTGTCGGACGAAGAGTTCACACAGCATATGCAAGAATGCGTGAAAATGGGCGTGTCGCTGATAGGTGGATGCTGCGGAACAACACCCGATACTATTAAAATGCTATCGAAGGCCTTTTCGGGTAAAGTGCCGTCAAAGCGGTGCGTGAAAATACCCTCACGTGTTTGTGGCGTTACCAAGGTAGTAGACATAAACGGCGTGGTGTCTATCGGCGAGCGGATAAACCCCACCGGCAAAAAACGACTACAAGAAGCGCTGAGGCAGGGAGATTTAAGCTATGTGCAAACACTGGCGGTAGAGCAAGAAAAGGCCGGTGCTAAAATTTTAGACGTGAATGTGGGCGCAGTGGGCGTAGACGAAGAGGTGTATTTGCCGCTGGCAGTAAAGGCAGTGCAGGCGGTGAGTGGTCTGCCACTACAACTGGACTCGTCAAATCCAAAAGCTCTTGCGGCGGCACTGCGCATATATTGTGGCAAAGCGGTGGTGAACTCCACCAGTGGCGAAGAGGAAAAAATGAAGGCGATATTACCACTGTGTAAAAAATACGGTGCCGCAGTGGTGGGCTTGTGTCTTGACGAAGAAGGCATCGCAAAAACAGCAGAAAAACGCGTGCAGATAGCAAATATAATCTTACAGCGTGCTTTAGAGGAAGGCATGCCCAAAGAAGATGTGTGGATAGACTGTTTGTGTCTTTCGGCAGGCGCAGAGCAAAGCGCCGCTGAGGTTGTGCTAAACGCCATAAGCGAAGTAAAAAAACAGCTGGGCCTAAAAACCGTGCTGGGTGTCAGCAATATAAGCTTTGGCCTGCCGAACAGGGAACTTTTGAATCGTTCATTTTTAGCTATGGCATTACAGTCAGGGCTGGACTTGCCTATTTTGAATCCGGGCGATGTGGCAATGATGGATACAGTGTCGGCATACTCGGCGCTTTTAGAGGGCGAAAGGGCACAAAAGGCGTATGTACAGCGGTGTGAAGGGAAAAAGTCTGAAAATATTACCAAAAGTGTGTCGTCGGAAATAAGCCTTTCTCAAGCTATAGAACAAGGTCTTAAGAGCGCAGCGCAAAAAGAAGCAAAGCGGATTTTAAAAGAAGATAAACTGGAGCCACTCGCCATTGTGGAAAGATGGATAATCCCTGCGCTGGAAGAAGTGGGTAAGGGATTTGAAGAAAAACGTGTGTTTTTGCCGGGTCTTCTTGCCTCGGCCACAGCGGCGCAGGCGGCATTCTATATACTACGCGATAAAATGGGCACAGCACCTGCCACAGGCGGGCCGGTAGTGGTGGCGACAGTGCAGGGTGACGTGCACGACATAGGCAAAAACATAGCCAAAACGGTGATGGAAAGCTATGGCATATCGGTGATAGACCTAGGCAGAGATGTCGCGCCACAGGCTGTTTTAGAAGCGGTGCAAAAACACGGCGCAAAAATGGTGGGGCTTTCAGCACTGATGACAACCACACTGCCGGCCATGGAAAAAACTGTCGAGCTTTTGAGAGAACAAGCGCCAAACTGTAATATTATGCTGGGCGGCGCAGTGCTTACAGAGGAGTATGTAAAGGATATAGGCGCAGACCTGTTTGCAAAAAATGCTAAGATTTCGGCCGAATATGCGCATAAGTTCTTTGGTGAAAAATAATGCTGTAAAATAGATTTCGTTAATATATTAAGATACACTTAATTGACACGGACTACATATATGTGGTATAAATATAGACGGTGTTGCACAATATCCATGATATTTGTGTGTGCCGTCTATATTCATTTAAAGGAGGGTAGAGGACGATATATAACTTTTGAAAGTGGGTGAGAGAGTACCTAAAATAAGACGAAAGCTACATAAAAGCGCCAGAACCGCCCAGCGGTTGACGAGGTAGGAGAAGTATCGAACATTCGGCGGATGTCTCCTTGCACTATGCCATGTGCACAGTCGGCTTACAAATATTAAAAGTAATTTTAATGACAAAAATCCGACAATGGCAACCGATAATTATCGGAATTAGTTTGTAATTAATGAGACAGTGATGTATTCATATGTCTCTTGGCTGTTATTGCCATATATTATGCCTATTCAGAGGCGAAAGCACAAAACATACATGAAAAAGAAAGTGGAATATCCATTTTCTTTGTGTTGTTTTGCGTTAAAAACAAATATGCAGCACGAAGATAGCAAAAGAGCTATCCATTTTTTCGTGCGGCCAAAAAACGAAAATGGAGAAAACATATGTGTGGAATTGTAGGATATACAGGTACAGAAAAAGCAAAACCTAAACTATTGGCAGGGCTGAGTCGCCTTGAATACAGAGGATATGACAGCGCAGGCATGTCACTTTTTGATGAAAATGGAAACATTGAAACGCATAAAGCAAAAGGCAGGATTGCACATCTTGCAGAAATGGTGCAAAAAAAAGGTGATGTGGCAACATGTGGCATAGCCCACACACGATGGGCTACGCACGGCGTGCCAAACGACGTGAACTCACACCCACATACCACTGAAAAGCTTAGTTTGGTGCACAATGGTATTATTGAAAACTATCTTGAGCTGAAAGCGTTTTTGGAAGAAAACGGGTACATCTTTGTGTCGGAAACCGACACGGAAATTGCCGCGAAGATGGTGGATTATTATTATGATGGCGACCCGAAAACAGCCATAATAAACGCATGCAAGCGCTTTGAGGGTGCGTATGCGCTGGGCATTATCTTTAACGACTACAAAAACGAAATCTTTGCAACACGGCTGGGAAGCCCACTGGTGGTGACAAAGTCAGACGATGGATTATACATCGCATCCGATATGCCGGCCAGCCTTGAATACACAAGAGATTATTTTTCACTGCTTGAGGGTGAAATAGCACATTTACAGTCAAAAGACAAAGTGTATTTTTATAAAGAAGACGGCAAAGAAGTGAAAAAAG
>CAYJIC010000087.1:0-7292 GCA_964370155.1 uncultured Oscillospiraceae bacterium | reverse complement strand
GGTAGAGGATTTACCGCATGGGTTCAAAACCAGCGTATTGTTATCGGCAACCGTGAAATTTTACAAAGGCATGATGTTACACCGCCTCCTATCGAGCTGGAGATGAAGTTTGTTCAGGAAGGCCACATGCCTGTATATCTGGCAGTTGGTGGTAAGCTATTTGCTTTGTTCATCATAGGATACTCGGCCGATTCCGAGGTTGAGCAAACTTTAAAAAGCTTAGTACAAAGTGGAGTTTCCCTACTTATCACCAACGGCGAGCTTAATATTTCAAACGAAATGATAGAGCATGCATATAACTTGCCGCCCGGTGTTGTAAAAGTTTTAGGGCGCAAGGAACTGGATATCTTAGATCCTCTCACCAGCTATATATCCGAAAGTGAAGGCGTGATGACACACGTAGGCACATTCAGCTCCTTTATCGGTGGTCTGCGTGCCGCTGCGGCCTGTGCCTCCGCCGAAAAAATGAGTAGCATCGTCCAAGGTGCCAGCGTCGTGCTAGCCGCTGTTTTGTGCCTTGTGATGGCTTTCGGTGGCAACTTATTCTCCTTAGCGTGGTATATCCCCTTGCTATATCAAATAGCCTGGACGTTGCCTGTTTGTGCACTACCTATCTTGCGTAAATACTAAGCTTTATCGAGCAATAATCAATCCACATCATAGAGGGCTGTTCATGAAAATACTTTGTGAACAGCCCTTTAAATATTTAAATAGTAGATATTATTTATATAATGATTGGAGCAATGTTGTATATATGATTAGTAAAAAAATAATTTCAACACCTATGTGTTATTATATTTCCGAAAATAGACACGAAGAAACAGTTTTGTTTATTCATGCTGCTTTTGCTGACAATACTCAGTATTCAAAGCAAATTGAAGATTTTTCTAAGAAATTCACTGTCATAACTGTTGATTTAATTGGTCATGGAAATTCAACCAAAACACAAAAAGACGATGGTATAGAAAAAACTGCCCAGTATATAAAAGCTATTTTGCAAGAAGAAAAAATTAAAAAAGTTCATCTTGTTGGAGTATCGATAGGTGCAGTGCTTATTCAAGATTTTGCTAATCAATATTCAGAAATGGTATCTTCTATTTCTTGTTTTGGTGGTTATGATATAAATAATTTCGATATATCTATGCAGAAAGAAAACAGAAAAGCACAAGGACTTATGATGTTAAAAGCTATATTTTCTATTAAATGGTTTGCACAAAGTAATAAACTGATTTCAGCCTATACACCGCAAGCACAAGAAGAATTTTATCAAATGAATATTAGATTTCCTAAAAAATCTTTTATGTATCTTGCCGGGTTAAATAGCATGGTAAATAAATATACTACAAAAAGGAATTATCCACTTCTTATAGGGTGTGGAGATAAAGATATTCCAATGGAGCTAAAAGCAGTTGAAATGTGGCATAAATCAGAGCCTGATAGTGAAGTGATAATTTTCAACAATGCCGGACACCTCGTAAATATGGATGCGCCACAAAAGTTCAATAAAGCAGTGATAGATTTTGTCTTGCGAGCAAAATGAGCAGTTGACAATATAAGTCACTGTCTACCTTTTCAAGCAGGCTAATAGCAATAATCTCGAAGTGAAATTAACCGGGAGAAACTTTGATGAAAGACAGTATTATAATTCGCGAAGAACGTATAGATTCAAATGAGTATATAGATTTTTTAAAGCGAACAGACTTAGGCTCACAATACCCCAAGGAGCGTTTTGACGAAAGAATAGAAAAACTTGTTAATAATGTACAACTAAGTCTTGTCGCAAGAAATAAAGACGAGTTAATTGTCGGTGTTTTGTTTGGTTTAACAGACTATGCTTATTGGCTTTATATCACTGATTTAGGTGTAGATAGAAGCTACGAAAGGCAGGGTATTGGCAAACTACTTATGCAAACTGCCCACGAAAAAGCCGGTGGTGAAACGGACATTGCTGTTTATTTAATAGCAAATGAAAATGCAATTACATTTTATGAAAAACTCGGCATGAAAAAATCTACATCGGTAATGCAATACAACAAAGTGGATTGGACTGACTTTACAGTGCGTTAAAATACACTTACACATAGCGGCTATGTGCATTATGAGCAGTTGATGATACAAATCACTGTATACCCTTTTAAGTAAGTCAATAGCAACAATCTCGAATTGAACTAAAAATGATTGAAATATCGAAAATTTTATACAATAGAAAGGTTGAAGATTATGAAAAAGATAGTAATTAGTTTATCTGCTTTGGTAGTGGTGGCAATTGGAATTTTTGTTTTTTTCAACTCCACCAAAAGTGAACTGGAAATAAACATTGGTGCTCCGGTAGATGCAAACACAGATCAATATAGTGAAAGTTTGATTATTGCACTTGGCACAAAAGAATATTCGGATGAAGTTTATGCTCAAACTACTGAAATTCTTGATAGATTTTATGAAAACCAAGCGGAAGTTTTCCCTACTCTCGGAAAACCATACCACATTGAAGTAGAAGTCCGTTTTGAAGATGGCCAAACAATCATATCTAACATCGGAACATATACCGACGAAAATGGAAACACACAAAATTACGAAGATGAACTGGTTTTCGACTTTATAGTTACAGAAAAAGTTACTTATCCTGAATAAAATAAGCATAACATACAAAACAGCACCACATGCGATGATATCATATCACATGTGGTGCTGTTACTTTTATTTTATGCCGACCATGCCGCGGCATCTGCACGATAAGAAGGCACAAAGCCTATATAACTTTTCCCTATGTTCACGTCCAACTCTTGCATATTTTCGTCATACAAAATCAGTGGATCGGTGGGGTATCCCTTCACCCACGTAATAGGTATCATCTTACCGCCCGAAAAATACCATCCACTACCACGAGACATATTATATTCAAAATATTGGTCCGAGTCTGCTTTAAAAGTGATTTCTGTGCTAAGTAAAATTACGTTTGTAAACTGCAGTTGCCCACCGTTTTCGTCAGAATGTGGCGCACCATCAATATATTTAAAATATGTACTGCTCGCATCATCATACAAAAACTCTGCTCTGGACTCATCAGAATAAGCTACTGTAACCGTTTTTGCATCTTGACCACCATCCATGGTATTTACACCAAACTTAAACAAAGAGGCAAGTTCACCGGTAGATGGAATTTGCTGAGTATTCATCCCTGTGGTAATTAGTGCACCGTCTGTAAACCACGAGTATTCATTCAGTTTTCCGCCCGGCCTTGGAGTGGTACGAACAAAATCAAACCCAAACGCAATCTCGCCCAATATCGTTCCTTCCACCACTTTTGTGGCTGTGGAAGCCAAAAGATTATCTGCGTATGGCGATTCTTTTGTGTGTACCTGCACTGCATTCAGCGGCATGGCAAACTGCACAAACTGGTCATACGTGACACCGATAGGACCGGTAGTGGAGATTGCACGATAATCATCATACAAAGCCAATATATTAGTGGCGTTGTCTTGCGCCAGCATCTCTACCAGCACATCGGCCGCCTGCAAGCCACGCTGTGGCAATGCTCTGAAACTATTGGATATCATTATGGCTGCCGGGCGCAGACCCACTGCATCTTCAGCACGAGCCCCACCGGTGAGAAGATTTCCTCCCACCTCTACTGTAGCGCTCTGTATATCCTCAGCCGAAGATGCCACATCACTATTTCCAGACTCGATCACTTCAGAGCTTGAGCTAGTAATATCCTCTGCAATAGAAGACGATATCACCTCTTCATCTTTACAAGCTGTCAGTGTTATAACTAACAACGCCAGCAAAAAAGCTATACATCTTTTTATTGCCATCATTCTCCTGTTTTAGTGCATCGCTACTACACTGTATCGTCCATTATTAGTCCGACACTTCTACTTCATCCGGATTTGCTTCGCCATCTGCAACTGTTTCAGCGGCTGTGCCGGATTTCAAAATGCCGTCAAACTCTTCAAGATATGTGTCATTCACCATAGCAAGGTAAGTGTTGCCTGTGTTGATTTTTACCATTTCTTCGCCACGAGCGTCAAACTTGTACAGTAGCAAAGGTTGATTCAAAGGACCTTTTTCCCAGAAAATGGTCTCATATCCGCCCTCACTAAAGTAGTATCCCACACCGCCGTTATCATATGTTACTTCCATAAGACCATCGGTGCCGCCCGGGTAAGGACGCATTGGCGCAAACAGTACCAGTACGTTTTCAAAACCTACATGCTCGTCATTATTTTCATCGATTGTAGGCAGCATTTCGCCACGGCTTGAGTTGTACATGCTCATCATATACTCGCCGTTTTCATAGGCGAAATATGTACGATAGCTGGCGCTGTGCACAATAGCTACTTCAGACGCTTGACCTTCTTCGGGTACACGTGCATCCTCGGTATACGGCACGAAATCGAAAATGGGACTGCCGTAAGTATGCTCGCCACTGAGATCGTTGTTTTCAGTCACGCTGGCCACATGAGCACCTGAGGTGTATTGTGTATATTCCAGCGGATATCCTTCGTTCAAGCGGTCTTGGTCACGCCAAGCAATGGCATCATAATCTTCAGGATCTCTGCCTTCACTTTGGAAAAAGTTCACATCAAGATTAAACTCGTCGTATTCATATTGATCAAACATAGTCTTTGTTATGCCACTTTGCGCGTTGTGGACATAAAAACCCCAATATGGAAGCAGTAATTGGAAGAACTGGTCACGTGCACTGCGCACAGGGCCTACCACCGGCATCTCTGTATAGTCTTCATACAGCGCCATGAAACGAGTGATGCCGCCTTCCACAACAATCTCTATCAGCACTTCCGCCTCAGAGATGCCACGTTGTGGGCGCGAGCCTGAAATGTTGTTCACCATAACAGCGCCAATACGTTGGTTTTCCGGATAGTCTGCATCTTTTTCAAGGCCTGTCAGAAATGCTTGGTTTAACTCTACCACTTCCTCGACTGCCGATGAATCTGCGGGCACACTTTGAGGCTGTGCTGTAGATGTAATTTCTGCTGGGGTTGAAGTGGCCCCATCGTCCGCACATGCTACAAAACTAAAAATCATAACTAATATAAGCACCAAAGATCCTATACGTTTTACCACTTTTCTTCCTCATTTCCTTATGTTTACCAATAATATTCCATCTGTGAAAAGCTTAGTCTACAGGTTCCTCACCCTCAGTATTCACCTGGCCTGATTCAGCATATTCGCTGGCTGCGCCACTTTTCATCATTTCATCAAACGCCGGCAAGTTCTCATCGTTTACCATAGAAAGGTATGTTTTGCCTGTGTTGATATAAAACGGCTCGCCACTACCATCGGCTTTTTCCAGCATTAGCGCTTCGTTAGGCGCACCTTTTCGCCAATATAGCGGCTCATAGTGGCCTTGGCTGAAGTAATATCCGTATCCACCATCGGCATAATTATACTTTGGTAGGTTTTCAGGGGCTGTGTTTGGATAAGTGTCTACCGGCGCAAACAGCACCAGCACATTTTCAAATCCCAACTGCTCACCATTATTATTGTCAATAGTAGCGTCTACATTACCACTATATGAGTTAAACATACTCATCATATACTTCTCTGAGGAGTTGTCATACTCAAAATATGTAAGATATCCCGGGTTATGGGTTATCGTAAGTTCCGGCATGGGCGCAGTTTCAGGCACACGCGGTTCTTCCTCATAAGAAACAAAGTTAAACATCGGGCTACCATAGCTGCGGTAATCATCCAGCTCACGGCTTTCGATATGCTCTGTAATACTTTCACCGGATACATCATACCAGCCATAACTATCTGTGCTACGGCTTGAATCTTTTTCGTAAATTGGATAGTATGTAGCCTGCAAGTCATACTCTTCATACTCATAATCGTTTATCATCACGTTCACGGGATGTGAAGAATGTGATGGGCCTTCATGCACATAAAAACCTCTGAACGGGATCAATAACTGAAAGAACTGATCACGTGCACTGCGTAGTCCGCCTACTTCCGGGATATCTTCATAATCTTCAAATATCGCCATGAAGCGTGTCACGCCATATTCAACACCAATCTCCACCAAAATTTCCGCCTCAGAAATTCCGTTTTGTGGGCGTGAAGAAGGCACATTGTTTATCATCACGGCTGTGATGCGTTTACCTTCGGGATAGTCTGCGTCTTTTTCAAGGCCTGTCAAAAACGCTTGGTTCAGCACTACTTCTTCTGGCATAGAAGAAGAGCTGGGTGCAGAACTAACAGCGGACGCCGGCGCAGTGGAAGTGATCAGCACTTCCGAGCCGGACTCGCCATCACCACAAGCCACCAGTGAAGCTACCATTAAAATCATCAGCATAAGAGCTATTGTCTTTTTTATCATCTTCATTGTTCCTCTTTTATTTATAATACAAACCATTATATTTCATAAAATACCAGTTACATATTTTACCCTATATTCCCTTACTTGTAAAGACCGTCAGCCATAAACACATTTTCTATATATTATAATTCTAATTTGCATATTTTACTATATATCGTTATATTATGCCGAAATTGAATGTCTTGTTTTCATTTTGTCACCTTTTCTTAAGGTGCAAAAATTCACATTTTGCCTTGCGATATGGCAAAAACAAGCTATGATGATACCGATTTTGTCTCGTCAATGCGC
This sequence comes from uncultured Oscillospiraceae bacterium, assembly GCA_964370155.1. Taxonomy (GTDB): domain Bacteria; phylum Bacillota; class Clostridia; order Oscillospirales; family Ruminococcaceae; genus JAAYCI01. The sequence continues at coordinate 661 of CAYJIC010000087.1, read as the reverse complement.
ATGGCTGTATATAATGTATAGTAATACCCTTTTTGCTCAATCAACTCGGCATGTGTGCCACGTTCTACAATTTTTCCTGCATGTACCACCAAAATCAGATCAGCCTCGCGAATAGTCGAAAGCCGATGTGCCACCAAAAAGCTTGTGCGTCCCGACAAAATATGCGATATAGCATTTTGAATCAGTTGCTCGGTTTCAGTATCCACGCTGGATGTGGCCTCATCCAGCACAAATATAGGTGGGTCTGCCAAAACAGCACGGGCAAAACTAATAAGCTGTTTTTCACCGGTGGATAGCCTGCTACCGCCTTCGCCCACGTCGGTTTCATATCCGTCTGGTAGTTTCGCCACCACCTGATCCACCGACACCAGCCTTGCGGCCGCATATACTTCCTCGTCTGTGGCATCAAGCCGCCCATATCGGATGTTCTCTTTTACCGTACCGGAAAATAGATGCGGATTTTGCAGCACATAACCAAGCCTGCTATGAAGCCATAACTGGCTTCGCTCCCTGACATCCACGCCGTCTATCAGCACACGGCCTTTTGTCGGCTCGTAAAATCTACATGCTAAATTCACCAGTGTACTTTTGCCTTCTCCGGTCTAACAAACAAGTGCCAAGTTTGATACTGAATGTAACTTTAGTATGAAGTCTTAAATAA
>CAYJIC010000086.1:0-7322 GCA_964370155.1 uncultured Oscillospiraceae bacterium | reverse complement strand
AACATAAAAAAGACACCAGACTGAATCCGATGTCAATTGGGTGCAGCGTCACGCTACTGGTGGAGATGACGGGAATTGAACCCGTGTCCAAAAACAAGTCCACAAGAGTATCTCCGGGTGCAGATTATCTACAACATTCCCTTTGCAACAAGCCGATAATCAGGCCGAGGCATTGGTAGCTTCATTAATTTATGACAGCCTGCAAAGCTTAGGACTGTTCACATTTACCGTTTCAATGACGCCCGGGTCTCACCTCACGGTAGGGCAAGTCGGACGGCCGACCTATATTAGGCGGCAACAGCAACCATACGGTTGCTGCGGAAATTAACTGTGTTGTTAACTATTTTGTTGAGGCGTTTTTAGTGTGGCCCCACCACTACCCGCTGCTATTGCTTCATTATCCCTGTCGAAACCTTTACATCCCCATATCTATATACACAAGGCCATACCTTGCCTATATCATCATACTATCGCGTTTTCATTGCCCTATCCATGGTACGCTTCGCGTCCCTTTCGGCCGAGCTTGCGCGTTTATCGTAAAGTTTTTTGCCTTTACACACACCTATTTCCAGCTTGACATGCGAATTTTTAAAATACATCGATAACGGAATTAGGGTGAATCCTTTCACCTTTATATCTTGCTGTAGTTTGCGAATTTCACGCTTATGCAAAAGCAGTTTCCTTGTCCGCTCAGGATCACGATTAAATATATTACCTTTTTCATACGGCGATATGTTCATTGCCACTACATATGCCTGGCCTTCTCTGATATCCACCCACGACTCTTTCAAATTTACTTTACCAAGACGGATACTTTTCACTTCAGTACCCACAAGCTCGATACCGGCCTCGATGCTTTCCATCACATAGTACTCATGGCGGGCTTTACGGTTGGCCGCCACACTTTTGATTGCAGCCATTCGTCTGCCTCCCATTCTATTTTTGCTATTGCAACGTATAATATTATATCACACATATCTCGAAAAGTCAATTTGTGCTTGCTGTGTGCTACAGCTCTGCCCTGCCGGAAAGTGCCTTATATAGCGTCACATTATCCACATACTCAAGACTACTACCCACAGGAATTCCATAAGCCAGCCGCGTGGTGGTAATGCCCAGCGGTTTTATGAGCCGCGCTAGATACAACGCTGTGGCTTCACCTTCAACTGTGGGATTTGTGGCCATGATAACCTCTTGTACCAAATCATCTTTCAAGCGTGCAAGCAGTTCTTTCACACAAAGCTGATCGGCACCCACGCCTTGCGCCGGCGAAATCAGGCCATGCAACACATGGTATTTGCCTTTATACTCTCGTGTTTGCTCAAACGCCGACACATCCCTGGGACTTTCCACCACACAAATAATGGAATCATCCCGTGCAGGACTACTGCATATATCACAAACATCCAGTTCTGTGAAATTTTGACACACACTGCATCGATGAATCTTCTCGTGTGCATCCAAAATAGCTTTGGAAAACGCTTCGGCTTCGGTTTTATCCATCGCAAGCACCTGATACGCCATACGCATGGCACTTTTTCGGCCAACACCATTCAGCCGCGCAAACTGCTCGGCCAGCGTATCCAGCGGTGCTGCAACAATCGCCATCTTCTTCCCTCTTCATCTATCTTTTATAAATACCGATCAATATAAAGTATATCATTTCACATTATATTTTTAGTAGAAATTACATCATTCCGGCAAGTCCCGGGAATGCTGCTGATATTTTGCCCATCTCGGCCTCTGTATTTTCTTTCACTGTACGCACAGCTTCGTTCACCGCCGCTGCTACAAGATCTTCCAACATTTCAATGTCATCAGGATCTACCGCGTCAGGGTTTATTTTCACCGCTGTTACGTTATAGTCGCCCCTCATTGTCACTTCAAGCATTCCGCCTGCAGCCTTTACCGGAAACTCTGTTTCCTCAAGCTCTGCTTGCTTTGCCGCAATGGAATCTTGCATCTGTTGGGCTTGTTGCATCAGTTTGTTCACATTTTGTTTGCCGTATCCGTCAGGTAGTCTTGCTTTCATTTAATTTTCCTCCAGTTTTATCTGTAGTTTATTTTATTCAGTTGTCACTGTTACCCCTTTTTTTTCCCATTCCATAAGGGTATCTTTAGCTGTTTTTTGCTTAATATTTTCAGCGGTAGGCCCCTCGTAAGGCCCTATTCCATACCTTTTGCCACACACGCTTTCTATCACTGTTTTAATAGTCTCGCTTGCATTTTTGTTGGCACGAATATACGCTAAAAACATCTGCCCTCCATCTATCAGAACACGAACGCCATCGGTATATCCCCTTGAGCCTGCCATGTATGAGCTCAGCAGGCGATCTGTCCCAAGCATTTTTTCAAGCACCTGTGGCCACTGCGTAAAAATCTGTATGCCGTCCTCCAGCTCAGTAATCGGCTCTGCCACAGGCAACGGCGGCATTTCTGCAATAGGCTGGATTTTCTCTTCAGCTACTTCATTTACCGCTTGCACCAATTCTGCTACAGGTTCGCCACCATCAAACGGCGCCGCTATTTGCTCAGATGTCACCGGCTCGTCCACATCAAAAGGTGCCGCCTGTGCAGGTGGTACAGGTTTGCTTTGACTTTGTGCTATTTTTGGTGCCGCGCTCACTTGTGGCGGAGTTACTACGCTTTGTGCGCTGTAAGCACTTTGAGCAGCTCGCTTATCCTCAGTAATGTCAAAAAGTGCCAGCTCCAGCTCAAGGCGTGGTTCGGGTGAGCGTGCCATTTTATCGATAGCTGTGGCCAGCCGCTGTAATGCACGTATAAGCTCTTTTTCATCATATACGGCAGATTCTTCAATATATTGTGCTTTTTCTTCCGTGGGTACTCTGTCAAGTAAACGACCTTCTGCATCTGCCTTCGCCAAAAGTAGGTTTCTATAATGAAACACCATTTCTTCACACAGCCTGCGTGCATCCACTGAATGAGTATGAAGCTCCCCTACCAGTGTTAAAATTTGCGACGTGTCGGCATTTTTAGCGGCACTTGAGAGCTGAAACAGGTAGTCTTTATCGCAAATTCCAGCCATTCTACGCACTGTATGTGTATCAATAGCTTCGCCTGCTCCCGCGCAAGTGTCTAAAAGACTAAGCGCGTCTCGCATAGCACCGTCTGAAAGTCTGGCAAGTAAGTCTGCAGCATCGGTTTTTAGGTCTATATCCTCTTTTTCAGATATATACAAAAGTCTCTTAGCTATATCATCCGGCGCAATTCTCATAAAGTCAAAGCGCTGACACCGCGAAAGAATGGTGGCCGGAACTTTGTGAATTTCAGTGGTCGCCAAGATGAAAATCACGTGTTGCGGCGGTTCTTCCAGCGTTTTTAGCAGTGCATTGAACGCTGCTGTAGACAGCATGTGCACCTCGTCTATGATATACACCCTATATTTTGCACGTGTGGGCCTGTATATGGTTTCCTCGCGCAAATCTCGCACATCGTCCACACCATTGTTCGATGCGGCGTCTATCTCGGCCACATCTAAAATGCTACCGTTCAAAAGGCCTGTGCAAACTTCGCATACACCACACGGTTCACCACCGTTTGGGTCCTCACAGTTCACCGCCATGGCAAATATCTTGGCGCAGCTGGTTTTTCCTGTTCCTCTTGTGCCTGTAAAAAGGTAAGCATGGCCTATCTTCTCGGCCGTGATTTGGTTCAAAAGGGCGGTGGTGATAGCTTTTTGGCCCACTACATCACCAAAAGTTTGCGGTCGCCATTTTCTATAAAGCGCACGATGCAAAAGCCTCACCCCTTTTTTAGCTTATAGCTTACAAAAAGCGGACAGTGGTGGCGCTGCTTTGCATACGAAAGGCAGGTTTACTGCGGCACACAGGTGCGTCCGCTTAATGCTGCTCGGTTCCCCGCCTGACATGGTTCACGGCGACCCATTGCACAGGACCCACCTTCCGTATGCAAAGCAGCGCACGTCCCGCCCTGCCCGCATGTGTAATACTAAAATATTATATATTATTTTCTATTTATTTGCAAGTGAAATTTAACTTATTCGGCACAAATTTACTAAGTAAAACATTTGAAATACCTAATTTATTATTATGCCAACGCTGTAGCGGCGGTAATAATGGCCATTTTGTACACTTCTTCGGCATTTGTGCCACGAGACAAATCGTTTATCGGAGCATTTAGGCCCATTAAAATAGGACCTAGTGCCTCAAACCCACCAAGGCGCTGTGCTATCTTATAGCCAATATTTCCGGCATTGATATCCGGGAATATAAATGTATTGGCGTATCCTGCTACCTCACTTCCGGGTGACTTCAGCTGACCAACCTCGGGGGATACCGCCGCATCAAACTGAAACTCGCCATCCACCGGAAAGTCTAAATTCATTTTTTGCAGGCGCTCTGTAGCATTTTTCATTTTTTCGGGAGATTCGCCTTTACCAGAGCCTTTGGTGCTATAAGACAGCAACGCAACTTTGGGCTCTATCTCAAACAAACGTGCTGTTTTGGCAGTCTCCAGTGCAATATCAACAATTTCATCTTCGGTAGGATACAGGTTAATCGCACAGTCGGCCATCACAATGCGTTGGTCACCGTTTATACCTAAGCGATTCATTATAAAACAGCTCGATACAATCTTACATCCGGGTTTTGTCTTCACAATTTGTAGCGCGGGGCGAACAGTGTCTGCTGTGGAGTATGTTGCACCACCCAAAAGACCGTCAGCCAAGCCCATTTTTACAAGCATAGTACCAAAATAGTTTGTTTTTTTAAGGCAGTCGCGGCATTCTTCCTCGCTCATCTTTCCTTTGCGAAGCTCTACCATCAAAGCAACCATCTCTTCAAATCTATCATATGTCTCGGGATCGATTATCTCTATGCCTTCCATGTTGATACCGTTGTCTTTTGCACTTTTTTCAACTTTTTCTTTATTGCCCAAAACAATCGGATCTATCAATTTTTCTGCGTGCAGGCGCACCACAGCGCTTTGTATCCGCTGGTCTTCACCCTCCGGAAACACCAGCCTTACCTTATTTTCTTTCAGTAGCTCTGTCATTTTTGTAAACATGTATCGTCCTACCTTTCCCTTGTCAATCTTTCTTTTTTCTCACGCATATTTTCCTATGATATTCTATCATGTTTTCCTTTTTTTATCAATGAATTTATTTTATAAATCACTTTTTCTTTTTGCAGAATACATAAGCTTTCCTACAATGTTGTAAGAGTAAATGATATGTGATAAAATAAAACTTAATATGGCATATAGGAGGGTATATTTATGCAAAATGTCACAAACAAAATCAGAACCGCCAATATTAATCGTACCACCAAAGAAACCACCATCAGTCTCACACTTAATATCGACGGTAGCGGTATCACTGATATTAGCACAGGTATAGGCTTTTTTGATCATATGCTTACGACATTTGCATGCCATGGTCTTTTTGATTTAACACTTTCCTGCAAGGGTGATTTACACATTGACAGTCATCACACCGTAGAAGATGTGGGTATTGCGCTAGGTGAGGCCATCAAGTCTGCTTTGGGCGACAAGGCCGGTATTCGCCGTAGCGGTAGCATGGCATATCCTTTAGACGATGTTTTAGTGCTTTGTGCAGTAGATCTTTCCGGACGTGGATATTTTGTGTCTGATCTTGAGTTTTCAAAAGAACGCATCGGAGATTTTGAAACCGAAGTGTTCTGCCATTTTTTAGAGTCTCTAGCCATAAACAGCGGTATGAACTTGCACATTAAGCACCTATTTGGAAAAAATAACCATCATTTGGCCGAAGCAACCATTAAAAGTTTTGCAAAATCACTTGATGCCGCCACAATGTATGATGAGCGCATTCTAGGTGTACTTTCCACCAAAGGCTCACTGTAAACACTTATATATGTGTTTATATCTGTTGAAATCACACATTTTACCGACAATAACAGTCAGATTGTGCACTTTTCGCTTGATATAATTACAAAACAGTGATGAAGAAGGAGTACTATTATGAAAAAAATCGTCGTAGTAGGTACAAATCATGCCGGAACCGCCTGTATAAACACCATACTTGACAACTATAAAGACTGTAAGGTGACCACATTTGATAAAAACAACAACATCAGTTTTTTAGGGTGTGGTATGGCGCTGTGGATAGGCGGACAAATCGACGGTCCGTCAGGGCTTTTTTACTCTTCTAAAGAAATGCTCCAGCAAAAAGGTGCTACTGTACATATCGAAACCGAAGTGGATAGCATAGATTTTGACAGTCGTTATGTTATCGCCAAAAACAAAAATGGCGAAGAGATAAAAGAAAGTTATGATAAACTAGTTTTAGCTACCGGTTCCTGGCCAATCATCCCTGATATTCCCGGCGTAGAGCTTGAAAACGTGCAGTATGTGAAGCTTTATCAGCACGCCGAAGAGGTTATTGAGAAACTGCATGATCAACCCGATATCCAAAACGTGGCCATTGTGGGTGCGGGATATATCGGTGTAGAGCTTGCCGAGGCGTTTTGCCGTTGTGGCAAAAACACAACACTTATCGATATTGCAGACGACTGCCTTAGCAGATATTACGATACTGAATTCACCGATAAAATGCATCATGTACTTGAAAAAAACGGCGTAACCATGGAGTTTAACCAGCGTGTGATTCGTATGGAAGGCGACACTCGTGTGAAAAAAGTGATCACCGATAAAAAAGAAATCGACGCCGATATGGTGGTGCTTGCCATTGGATTTTTACCAAACACTGCGCTTGGAAAAGATAAAATTGACACTTTGCCGAACGGTGCTTATCGTGTAAATCTAAACCAAGAAACAAGTATTCCCGACGTATATGCCATCGGCGATTGCGCTTGTGTGTATGACAACGCTTCAAAAAACACTGAATATATAGCTCTTGCCACCAACGCTGTGCGTTCGGGTATAGTGGCGGCGCATAACGCCCTCGGCACTGTTTTATCTTCGGTCGGCGTGCAAGGCTCTAACGGGATATCCATTTACGGATACAATATGGTATCTACCGGCATGACATTATGCCAGGCGTTAACTAAAGGATTTGATGCCGAAGCAAGTGATGTGACAGACAACCAAAAGCCCGAGTTTATCCGCAAAAATGACGAGGTATCTATCCGCATTGTGTACGATAAAGGCTCACGGCGAGTGCTGGGTGCGCAAATAGCCTCATTCCACGATATTTCTATGGGCATTCACATGTTCTCTTTGGCCATCCAAGAAGGTATGAGTATCGATAAACTAAAGCTTTTAGACATTTTCTTCTTACCACATTTTAACAAACCTTATAACTATCTCACCATGGCTGCACTTGGCGCAAAATAGCATATTAC
>CAYJIC010000085.1:0-7506 GCA_964370155.1 uncultured Oscillospiraceae bacterium | reverse complement strand
ACCTGCTTATCACTGTTATGTCCGGCAGTATATTTGGCGCAAACACATCATAGTGTACAATATACTTATCCTCATCTATCTGTATTCCATACGTTTCAACTATCTCGTCTATAGATGTTGGATAAGCGCCGTTTGTCGCATAACTGTGGGTGCAACTACGTGTTATTGCGTCCAGCAAAGTTTGTGTCTGCAAGGTTTCATTTGTTCCGCCAATCGACACAAGCCCCCAGTATGCAATTATTACAATCATAAGTGATACCAAAACAGTAGCAATATATTTTCTTTTAGATTTTAAAAAATTCATACCTATTTACCCCATCTGAGAAATGATATTCATCAAAGGCAACATTACTGATAACAAAATAGCTCCGACTACAATTGAAAGTATGGCTACTATTGTAGGCTCAATAATTGAAATCACATTCTCAAGGCGTTTTGTTATGTCTTCGTCGTAGCGTTTAGATATACTTTCCATCACACTGTCCACTTGGCCTGTTTTAAAGCCCACAGCAATCATACGTGCATACACGCCGACAAAAATCTTGTTTTCTATCAGCGCTTTTGAAAACGGCTCGCCTTTATCCATCGCATCTTGAAGGGATGTAATCTTCTTATTCAGTGCACTATTAGTCACCATTTCCTTTACCATTTTCAAGCTTTCATCGATATCAAGCCCACTTGAAAGCATCAGCGATAAACCTCCGGCAAACCTAACAATTGCAATATTTTCCACGATATTTCGTGTAAGAAAAAAGTTTTCTTTGAATTTAGCAGATAACTCTTTGCCTTTAGGTGTGAAAATACTCAGTAAAACAGCTGCAGCTACAACGCCTAAAACAACAAGTATCGCAACAAAACTATTCGATATAACGGCACCCATATCCAAAAGCAACTTTGAAAAGCCTGTTATCTCGCTACCCAGCTGCTCAAACACTGAGCTGAATGTCGGCATCACATTTACAAGTAATACAACTATTACTAAAAGCATCATACCCACCATAATAACAGGGTATGTGATTGAATGCTTTATCGTCGTGCGCAAACTATCTTCTCTGGCGTAATAATGTGCTAGCGACTTAAAAACTGTTTCAAGTCGTCCTGACACCTCGCCTATTTTTATCATATGTGTCATGTAAGAAGGAAACACTTTGGCGCCGACAAACACATCTGAAAGCTGCTCGCCAAGCTCAAGCTCATTTATAATACTGCTAAACAAGTTTTTTGCATCGTCTGTGGTCGATTCCTCTAACATGATATAAAAGCCCTCAACAACGGTAATGCCGGAGCCAAGTATCAAGCCTAACTGTTCGCACAAAGCCGAAAGTTCCGAATAAGACAGTTCCTTAATAGACGTATTTTTCTGCATAGTTTTCTCCTGTTCCGACAACCGATGTATCATCGCTGTTATCGGCAAAAGTAGGATCCATTAACTTCCATTCAACCCCATCAAACTCTATTGCATCTACCCAACCTTTCTCTGTTGTATACGTGCATATCCATGCATGATATAAATCATCCACATATCCAACTACTAACTTTGTAGGAACATTTTGCGAGCGCAGCATTGCCGCCATCACTGCGGCATAGTCAAAGCAAATGCCCTTTCCACTTGTTACGGTTTCATCAAGTACCGGAAGATACCCTGCAATTTCACCATCTAAAGCTTGCTGTGCCTTATCATAATCGTACTCTATCATGTCTTTCGTATAGAAAAAAACATGCTCAATAAATTCAAGATCGGTTGAAGTATGTGCATACAAGCGTTCTGCTTCTTTAATTGCAATAGTTGAAGCACTAAAGTCAACAAACTGGTTTGAGTATAAAAACGGAGAAAACTCGTCCACTATATCTGCTGTTATGGTTTGAGTGTCAACACTATAATATTCTGTACCGGAGGATTGCTCAAAAGTTTGAAGTGTGTAGGTTCCCGAGCCGGAAGTTAAAGGAAACGTTTGATACCCATCTTTTTCATGTAAATCATACGTATATGTATTACCCAAAGAATCCACAACACGGAATTTTATCTTTCCGGTATGGCTTCCAACATATTCAACCATCACATAGCCTTTTGAGCTGTTCGAATAGTCAATATTTATATATTCCGAGCTTAAAACATCAATACCATCCGCAGACGGTATTCTTAGCGCAACGTCTAATGACTCTCTAATTGGTGTTTCCGACAACTCTGCAGGATCGGAATTATTTGCAAGCGAAACAGACTCCAAAACACTACATCCTGAAAAAATTATACACAAAAATATTAGAGAGAAAAATTTTTTTAACATTTATTTATTATCCCAAATGACATCCACATTGATGTGAACAGCAGTCACAAACTTGCCTAAATTATACTATAATAACTGTGTTTTTGCAATAATAGAGCCTTGGCAAAACCAACACACAATTTGTGATTTTATCCACTTTATAGCTTGTTTAATCCCATTAAACCAGGCTTTGTTGACATTGGATAATATAAACATTGTTACACTCGTTCATAAATCTTTTACAGATCCATAAAACTATCTTATTTTTAATCTTTAGCATTTTGCATACGCATTTTTTATCATGTATGACACCGACTTTAAATCCAGCTTAAAAATCCAAACCCAACCATGCTTTGCCTTTCCATTATATCCGTGTAGTAAAAAATCCATCGATGGCTGTCGATGGATTTTTTACCAAAACTAAGCATAAAGTGGGAAAGGATACATCTATATTAGGATAGGCTTCGCAGCCAATAAGCAATTTTGTGTCGCAAAACTAAATTGCGATGGAAATACATTTGAAAATCAATCGATTCTTTCAAACATTATTATATATTTTCTTCTTCAGCCATTTTGTATGTTTTAGTCTTTCTAGCAAAGATACTGAAAACGACTTGAATAATTGTCAGTACAAGCATTAATATTGTCCAGCGGTCAACGAAAACCATATCTAAGAGCATATTTTGTGTCCATATAAATGCTATTACCGATACAAGTGCTACAACTGCACTACCAAAACGGAAAAATGCTTTACGGTTAACTTTTTCGTATTCTTCGTTTTCTTCATATTCTTCGTCTTCTTTTTGCTTAATCACAAAATAACCTACTATAAGCACAAAAGATGTAACAACGGTGATTATGGCTAAAATCAAGTTGAGTAAAGCCCAGGTTCCCTTGCTGTCATTCGTTGAAAGAGGAAGGTCTGTGTCATCAATGTTAACCAGTGTTGGTTGTGTATCCTCTTCTTCTGGCGATTGTACATCTGCTGTAACAACTTCAGTTTCTTCGTTCTCTATTTCCGGAGTTTCTGTTTCAGGTACTGTTTCGTCGGTCTCCTCAGGTGTTTCTGTGGTGGTTGGCTGTGTCGGCACAGTAGGACTAGTAGTACCAGGGTCAGTCGTAGTACCAGGGTTAGTCGGAGTAACAGGCAGTATTGTTATTGTAAGCACGCCATTATTAACTTTCACATTGTAGTTATTATCTTTTGCAACATTGGCTGTGATGGTATAGCTTCCCAACACCTCACCGGATGCACGGCTTAGTGTGTAAGCTATGTTATCACTACCTTGAAGACCGGTAAAGCTCGCACTAAAACTCGGGTCACTGGCTCCAACCAGTTTGTTATAACTCAAAATGTTAAGCGTGGCATCACGTTTTTCAACCACTGCAGTCAGTTTTATTGTTGCATCATTATAACCCGGTGCACTGGCACGAATTTCCACTGTGTAGCTGCCCGCATCTTTCACTTGGGGTACTCTCGACGTAAAAGCCGCCCCATCAAGGCTGTATTCAATTTTTACATTTGTAACAGAGGCTGTAATATCACTAACTGCGTTATGGTATTTTGCATCATATATAGTGTTTAAAGCTTTTGCATTAACAGTCAAGCCAGTCAGTGCAGTGATTTCAAAACTACCGCCGGTTGCATTTAAATCATAATTTCTAAATGCTACATTGCTTTGCAAAGCCGCTAATGCACCGCTGTTGATTTGTACCGTATAGCTACCGGGCAATGCCGTACTTAAATTCGCAGCTACATTGCCATTATCAATTGCATCAAACAACGGATTAGTAGCAGCAATAACAGAATTTAAAGCACTTTCATCGGCTTGAGACTTCGGCCCGTTTGCCTGGTTTACAGCAGGTAAACTATAATCAATTCGTGAAATACCACCGTACTTATAAGAAGATAAAACATCAGGCGATATTGTCAGCGGTGCTTTGTTTATTAATACATTGACTGTTGTTGTGGTTTCAATATATAACGGGGCGCTTGCTTTGACCGTTATAGTGTAGTTGCCTGCATCTACAAGATCAGGTTTGGCACTTGAAAATGCACCGCCATTCACGCTATATTGATACGTCAGGCCCGAGATGACCTCGCCTGCCCAGTTGGCAGATTGTGCAATTGGCCAATTTATTGAACTCGTGTGGGATTGTGCGTTGTATGTTGAAATATATGAGCTATCGTTTATTGTCCAGTTCATTGTTTTATATGGCATATAAACAGCATAAAGATTCCAGTTCACATCAATTTCACCAAGGTTTGCGCCTTCGGGGTAGTGGGCTGTGCTTGAACTCCGCGAGGGGTCCCATCCCACAAAATAATAATTTGCCGGTGCTGTGAAACCTGCCTGTGCTAAAGTAACTGCATATCCAACCTTATTATTTTCATATTGTGTTGGGTCTTGATAAGTTATTTCAGCAATGCCTGAAGCCGCGGGATAGTTGCTGTAATATGTGATTGTATATGGTGTGCTTATGGATTGCACGCTTGCATTCACTCCGCTTTCGATGTTTGCCACGGGCTCTACTGTACCCAATTCAGCCGCATCGGTTTGTGTTTGGGCGAAGATATTCACTTGAAATGCCGCGCCTAATATTGTAAGTATAAGTATTACCATCAAAATTTTTGACAACTTTCTTTGTCCATTACGTGAAACAATATTTGTTTCTTTTGAATTACCCTTGTTGCTGTTACTCATTTTTTGTCCTTTCCTAAATGCGTTTTATCTCTTTTGTTTCCATGAATGCTATTATAAATATCTTTGGTCTCAAAAACGGTCTCATTTCAAAATTACTATGGTGCATTTTTGCAGTTTCGGTCTCAAAAATGGTCTCAACTTTTCATTTTTGACTTCTTTTTGCATTTCCTACTCTATTACAATGATATTTTTGAATTTTGCTTTATCCTGATAAAGTAATTTGCCTTAATAACTAAGCATCTGATAATAAAAGGAAAATAACATTCACGCTGAAATCAAAAACCACCTGAGATAAAGCTTGAAAAGCCTAAATCAAGTGATTACTTCTAAAGCTATTTTGCCATAAGTTGGTTTTCATACCTTTTCAGCGCACACAAATAACCGCGCCCTGAAACAAGGCGCGGTTATAACTTTAATATAAAAGGTAATACATGCATGCTCTCGCTATTCACGTGATAAGCCTGCAAATACTATATCTATTCATTGCGAAACTGTTGTAAATCGGTGCAAGAAAATGTCAAGCGTAAAGCACGCATTTTAGGTATGTTATGAAAATGTGTTCTCACACGAGAGGTAATGCCTCTGCAACATTCTTCATCACTGTCTTTTAGCAGTATTACAAATTGGCTGGAACTATATCGTGCGAAAGCATCCCCGCTTTGTAAAGAAGCCCTCAAGCTTTTACGCAAATGCTGGCTTATTCCGTCCAGTTGTGGGCTTATAGGAAAAGCATTACCATTTTCATCGTACACTGTGCATAAAACCAGCCTTACCGTTTCATCTATACCCATAATTCCCATAAGCATAGCTTGATATATATGTGAAAACTCGTATAAGCCACATTCATGCGCTTTATCAAAAACTTCCATCTTGCAAAGATTTGTATGCACTTCGGCGGTGTTGCTTGCCATACTTTCGTTTTCTAAAGTTAGAGTTTTCATTAAAGCAAGCAACTTCGGAGGAGGTTGCAACCCTAAATCACTTAGCAAACGTTCACATACATTATCATACACATGAAAAGCTCTGTTATAATGCTTACATTCATAAAGTACTTTAATGTAATTCATATACACGCTTTCTTCGTGTGGATATAGGGCAAAAGCTTGCGAAAGCTCGTCTAATATTTCTTGATAGCAACCTTCTTGTTCTACTAGCTCTAAAAGCGTATTTAAAAACATTAAATATCTGTTCTCTAAAAAGGATACCTGCTCAAGCACCCAATAATCACTTAATAAATTGCCTAAAAAAACACCACTATACAAAGACAATGCTTGTTTGCAAGACTCAAACCTATCTGCACTTTCTAAACTGTCAAGCACTTCCCAGCAGGCATTAAACGCCTCTAAGTCACTAACGCAGTTCAGCCGTAGATTATAAACGTCATTCTCGAAAACTATTGCATCTTCGTCTTGCGCCACAAGTTCATTTTCACGTAAGATTTTTCGCAAACGATAAACCAAATTTTTACAAACAGCATTTGGATTATCCAGTTCATCCGAGTCTAAAATAGCATTAACAATCATCTCTGTTCCGGCTTTTCGGCCCGGGCTACACAGCAAAAACACCAATAATTGCAACGCCTTATTCGTCTTTAGTTTATTTTCTCGAAATATTTCTTTTTGAGCTATACGCATACTAAAGCCGCCAAATAAACTTACTCTTATTGTCTTTTCATCTGCAGTAACTATTTTTTTATTCATGCTTTATTACCTTTATCAACTATATAGTTCAATATACTTTGCAATATATATTATACCATACTATATATTACAAAAAAATAACTACATAGTGAATAACCCTACGTGCCGACACCTCTATATATTTTCCGGTAGGATGTCGGGGTGAATGTGTCATCGCAACAAAAATCATCCTCACGTGCCTTTAGGCAAAAAAACGAGGAATAATGAAGCAGCCTATTTTTTCCACTGTAATAACGCTAGCATTTGATATGCAGGTTACAATTTATCAAATATATCTTTTATTTCGTCTGCGCAAATTTTACTCTTTGTTCTATCAAAACTCAATATCCCATTAATTTCTTGTTCCACATCTGAAAGCTGTGTGTAAATACAAGCACATAACCCTTTGTCTTTTGCCGGCAGTATTTCTTTAGCATATAAGTTTCTTACAGCGCTGACAAAATCTTCTCTTGTTTGCAAGTTTTTATAGCTAAATGCTTTTTTTGTATGTTTTGCATCGCTTTCTTTGTATGCATACCCGCCAAACTCACTCAAGATAACCGCTCTGTTTAATTTATCTTTTTTATGCTTATATTTTCTAAAATAAATATGTAGGCTTTTAAAATCTCCTATTCCTTGGTCATGCCATCCGCTTGCATGGTCTATCATCCTTGTTGGGTCTTGCTTTTTTATCATGTCATATGCTATTTTCGCGTCAAACTGTCCCCAGCCCTCGTTAAACGGCACCCACATTACAATACACGGACAATTTTTAAGCATGTTTATCATGTCTGCCATTTCAGTATAAAAGTCTTTGCGTGCATTTTCATCTTGCCTTGAAAACGCTTCATAGTTATC
>CAYJIC010000084.1:0-7754 GCA_964370155.1 uncultured Oscillospiraceae bacterium | reverse complement strand
GTTATGTCAACGCATATACTACATGCAGCTAATTACTTTGTAGTTTTTTGCTACATTAACACAAACTCACAAATCACGAAACAGCTATACAACTATGCTTACAAATTTATTAAGATGTCAATTTCATTTTGCAGCTGACTATGCATCTTATGGTTCTAATTAAAAATTTCCCAAATTACATCTACCTCTTAAATATCCATATTTTATATATGTCTAGTACGCACACGTAAAAACAGGTAGCGACAAACTTTATTTGTCACTACCTGTTTCATTATACAATTGTGTTGCAGCAGATACCATCAGTCAAACATCAATGCAGGCCAACTCTGCAAAATCACTTATTAGAACTAAATCCCAGTGACCGAACCTGCTCAATAATACTTTGTTCTTCCTCCGGTAAAATAGGTAGAAATGGGCTACTAACATAATTTGTAGAGTAAATACCCATTTCACGTAATGCTACTTTACATGCACTTTGATATGCACCGCTATCCACCATAACAAATGTGGAGAATAAGTCCATGATTCTTTCATGGAGCACACGCGCTGTATCAAGGTCGTTATTATTCCACGCATCAAAAAGTTTGACAAATTCAGCTGGAGCAATATTAGCTAATGAAGAAACCGACCCATCGCCACCTAGCACATAAGATGAAAGTGTGAAGAAATCCTCTCCCATTAATACACTGAATGAATCATTTCCGCGTAAAAGCTGGCGCAAATGACAAAAATAGTAAAAATCAAATCCTGCTGCCGCCTTCACACCAATAATATTAGGGTGACTTGAAAGGTGCTGCACAGTCTGTGGATCAATAGATAACTTTGTCTCGCCAGGCTGATGGTATAGCCAAACCGGTACACTAGAAGCATCTGCAACTTTAGTAAAAAACGCAATAAGTGCGCGTTGGTCAATGTGAGAATAGTACGGTGGTGTAACCATAACCTCGGTAGCACCTGCCGAAACTGCCACCTCCAAAAGCTCAAGCACATTTGCGGTAGAGCAATCGCTTATTAGTGAAACAACCGGAATCTTTCCACCAACTGTTTCAACTGCAACTTCTATCACAACTTTCTTTTGTGCTGTCGTTAAATTTGCAAATTCACCAGTTCCACTGGGAACTAACACACTGTGGACGCCATTCTCCATAAGGAAAAGCAAGTGTCGACGTAATTCATCTATTAGTATATTGCCATCATTATCAAACGGCGTCATAACCGGAACCATGATTCCTTTAAAATGTTTACTCATAATTATCCCTTTCCAATTACATCCCCATCAATATCAAATCAATGGATTGTAGCTTTGGCTAATAAGTTTTTTGGTTGTAAGATGATTAGAATTGGCTTCTACTGAAATTTCAAATTTATCATGACGATAAATTGATTCCTCGTAGCCAACCAGTTTATCATTTTGATCAAAAATAATGCCACGTAGCAAAATAGCCGGGGAACCTTCTGCATGGCCCAGAATCTTAGCTTGTTTACTATCAAGTGCAATTGCCGTATATCGTTGTGGTGATCGCGAAATGCAAATTCCATGCTGTTGTTCAAGAAATTCATACAGCGATCCCCTATCATATTCATGAAAAAGGTTTGGGTAAGACTGCTTAGAAACAACAGTTGTTTCAATACTGTAAGGAATATTTTCCAACAATCTCTGCCGCACTATCAAGTGAACAGGTTCACCCACTTGTATTTCAAGCTGATTGGCAAGGGAGAGATTCGCTATTGCATCACTGCGCTCTAAAATGATAACATATGATGACATCCCGCATTCTTGAAATAACTGTGTACCACTCTGCAGCCTCATCGCGTTACTTGAAATTTTTTTCTCTATAACAAACGTTCCTTTACCTCTTTGACGATATACAAGTTCTTCTTGCACTAAGTTTTCAAGCGCATTGCGAACAGTAATGGAACTAACGTTATAATCTGCTGCTAGTTCTTTTTCTGTAGGAAGTAAAGAGCCAGGAGAATAAATGGTGTTAATTTGCTCACGCAGTATCTCTGTTAATTGATAAGTTAATGTTAATGGACCATTTTTATTGAGTTTCTGCATACTCCACCTCTCAATTCCCTTTGAACATTTCCTCGTTTATATGCGAATGCTAACAGGCATAAACTCACAAAAACTATACTGCATTGTAGTAAGGTAAATCATCAATCTACAGTACAAATTTTTTTTGTGATTGCAAATTCCCCTGGTACGCGTTTTCGCGCATGCGCAACTTCAATCAAGAGCAACTCCATTACCATAGCGGCAGCCATTACAAAGTGAGATGCTGTATCAGCATCGATGTGAAAGCTTGTATACTTATCTGTTTTTTGATCTGTAACAAGCACAACACTACTTCCGTAAGAAACCATCTGATCAATTAGTTGCTGAACTTTCGCATTTGTTTGATCACCCCAAGCATAGACAACAACACGATGATCATTGCTACAAACTTCTATTGGACCATGCCTAAATGCACCACATGTAAAAGCACGTGCCATACAAGAAGCACCTTCCATGAAAATTAGCGCAGACTGATTTGCAAGTGTATATGTACCAGAATCACGCCCTATGAAATGAATCACATCACCTGGAAACAGATGCTTTGCCAGAAGTTTAAGCTCTTGTGTTCTATTATGAACAATATCTTCCATAGTCTGTGCGGCAAGCAATAAATTTTCACAACATATGGTCAAATCTTGCTTTGCCATACATGCTTCAATTAAAAATAATATTGCAAGAGTATTCGTAAATGTTTTATTTGTAATACTCTCTTCCGGTGTTGCAAGAATGGGTAAGACAAGATGTCCTGATTTTGCCAGTACTGAATTAACATCATTTGTAATAGCGATAATGTGAACGTCGTTTGGCAAAGTATCTAACACACTAGAAATTTCCACACTCTCACCGGATTGAGAAATAAGTACAACCGTATCCCCTTCACGGATCAACGAAATGCAATTTTCAAACAAATCTCCTGCTTCAACAATTATAGGGCGCACAAATTTCCCTAACGTCCCATAAATACTCTTTGGTGCAAAATAAGAAGTACCCATGCCACTGAATACAACAGATTGAGACGAAATCATCCATTGTACAGCTTGTTTAATTGATGCAAAGTTTTCTTCTTTATAGTGTTGAATTAAATTGCGCAACTGGTCAGGTTGTTCTAGTATTTCATTGTAAAAACCAGCCATAAAACTCTCCTTTAATAGTATCAAATCAGAATAATATATGCAAGTCCATCATACTTAAGTAACCTATTTAAGCTAATTCATGAGCGATGGGATTAGTGTGACAACCGGTGGGAAAAATGTCACTATCATTAAAACAGCAACATTAACCAATAATAAAGGAACCATCGCTTTGGAAATTTTCTCAACAGATAACCCACTAATACCTGAAGCTAAGTAAAGGCAAGAACCCACAGGTGGTGTGATAAGGCCTTGGATTAAGTTAAAGCACATAAACACACCGATATGAATCGGATTCATTCCCAGTTGCTGAAGGACCGGTAATAAAATCGGAGCTAAAATCATAATCGCTGGTGTAGAGTCCATAAATGTACCAACAAACAAAAGAAATATATTTATTAGTATCAACAAAATATAGTAGTTATCCGTAAGTCCTAGTAACAACTCTACCACAAGTTGAGGAATTCTTTCTTGTGTTAAAATAAACGCGAATACAGAAGAAGATGCTAAAATAATCATTACAGATCCAACTGTTTTAGCTGAACGCCAGAATATCTTTGGTAAGTCTGTAATCTTAATTTCTTTATATATCAAGCTTAGCACCATAGCATAGACAACCGCCAAAACCGCTGATTCAGTTGTTGTAACAACACCAGAAACAATACCCCCGATAATGATAACAGGAAGTACCAAAGTTGGAATACCCTCTATAACATATTTTCGGCACTGCGCCATGGTTATTTTTTCTCCTGCCGGAATTGTGCCGGCATGTTTCTTGCTACGACTAAGGTATAGAACATATGCCATTTGACCCAATCCAAGCAATATTCCAGGGATGATTCCACCTAAGAATAACGCTCCAATAGACACACCCGTGACCGATCCGAATATGATGAATAATAAGCTTGGTGGAATAATAGCGCCAATCGTAGATGAAGAAACTGTAATGGCAGTGCTGAAATCTTTTCGATATCCTTGCTGTGTCATAGCCGGAATCATAACAGAGCCTATGGCTACAGTATCTGCAGTTGCTAAGCCTTGCACGCCACCAAATAACATACTAACCAGCACGTTAACATATGCAAGTCCTCCGTTAAACCGCCCCATAATTGCTCGTGCAAAATTCACTAAGCGAGTGGTGATTCCGCCGCTATTCATCAGTTCACCTGCCAATATAAATAACGGAAGAGCAATAAATATAAAATTTTCCAGCGAAACAGTCATTTTCTGAGGAATAATAGAAAGCAACATCCCGTTTGTAGCTAAATAAGTCATGCTGGAAATTGCTAGAGAATATGCAATAGGCGTACCAATGATCATCAACACAAAAAATAGCAAAAACATGATCCAAATACTCACGATGCATCCTCCTCTTTAATAATACCTACAAGCGCAAGAAGTTTCTCGACACAGTAGATAATTGTAATCGCTGCTGCTACGGAAAATGCCGATGAGATTAAACCCATATTGGCCTTTAAGACTGGGCTGGTACGGATCATTGCAAATCCAATAATCTCCATATTCGAGTAAATTGTAATGACAAAAAACGCTATAAGTAAAATATTGACAATAATTGCACATGCACGCTTAAGAGGCTCACTAATCCTGTCAGTAACAATTGTTAGTGATGCCACTTTGCCATCGCGTATTCCCATGCTACATCCCAAAAAAACCAACCATATGAGAATATATACTGTCAGTTCTTGTGCCCAATTTATAGAAAATTCAAAGACATACCTGGAAACAACTTGTAAAAAGACCAGTGCAACTATACCAAATAAACCAAGCGTGATTAATGCCCCCGATATTTTGTATATCGCATCACAACATTTCCGAACCATAGAACCCCCCCTTATGGTCAATGATGAACAGGAACCAGAGGCGTTTATTAAACGCCTCTGGCTTGGTTCTTATTAGCGTTCGCGATTAATTGCGTCAATGTACATTTGAGTTTCAGGATATTCTGCTACTAAACTGTCATATATCGGCTGAACCAGCTCCAAATACGGTGATGTATCTTCAACAACTGTCCACTCTTCGAAGCTATTTTCCTTTAATTCTTCCAATTGTGCACGGTTCTGATCCCAAGCAGCACGGATAACGCCCGGCAACTCTTCTCTAACAACACTCTCTACAATTTCTTGTAGCTCCGGATCAAGTGCATCAAAGGAAGCTTTACTAATTACGCAAGTTTGTGTTGATGCAAAAAGTGGAATATCGCAATAGTAAGGAGCTACTTCATATGTAGCCAAATTTTGTATTGCAACTGCATCGTTCATCCAGCCATCAACTACACCTGTTTGAAGTGCATTATAAACATCATTATAGGGAATCGCTACTGGAACAGCGCCTAGTGCTGTCATTGTGTCCATTTGTACCGCTACTTCCATAGTGCGCCATTTAAGTCCTTGGAAATCATCAGGTGACTCAATCAAAGTATCGACGAGATTCGGTTGACGATAACCCAATATGCTCCAGTACCACACCATAAAGCCGGAATCAGCAAGTCTTGCGTTCATTTCTTGGGCTTCTTCTGTGTGAGCAAAACGGTCCGCATGATCAAAATCATCAAAAACAAATGGCATATCGCCAACATTAAAAGCACTATCATAACTCGCAAGCAATGATGCACCAATTTGTGCCGCATCAAGAGATCCAGTCTGCAGGTTTTGTAGCAAATCTGCCTCTCCACCTAATTGTCCAAGTGGATACATTTCTACTTTAAGCTGTCCACCACTCTCCTCTTCAATACGATCCCACATTGCACGATAGGCATTATAATAATCTGTGCCTTCTGCATCAAATGTGGAAAATCTCCATGTGATGCTCTCCATAGGTTCTGTACTTTCCGGTGCTTGTGATTCTTGTGTACTTTGCGGTTGGCTTGATTCAACCGCCGCAGGTTGTGAACTTTCCGAAGCGCACGCGGTAAGTATCACGCTGAGGGTAAGTATAGCAACCAAAAGCAGTGCAGTAACTTTCTTTTTCATACGAGCCTCCTATGTTTTTGTGTGTTGTAGTACTTGACATTTATTATAATATTATATTAATATAATAAATGTCAAGATAATATATGAATACTTGATAAATTTTGTCATAATGTTCAAAAGGAGGATGATAACATTGATCAACCTGAACAAAAACCAGATGTCTGATTTTCATGTGCTCGTTGGGTTTGATGGGTATATTGATAAACTACTTCGTCCAATTTCCAATAGTAGTAAAGGTGTTGACACATATTACCCGACCATAGATTCCTTTGGATCTTATTTGCAAGGCCAAGCTGGAAAGAGTTGCGGAATACAAATGGATATGTTAGATGTTCGTTTGGGAGGTAATGCACCAAACGTGGCAAGAGCACTTTGTGCATTTGGCGCACAAACATCACTCGTCGGGCTACTTGGAGAAAACACACCTCTTCCAATATTTTCTGATACATTAAAAGACGTTTCTCTTTTTACATACGGTAACCCATGGGAGTCTTTAGCATTAGAGTTTCAAGATGGAAAAATCATGTTTTCACCAAGAGATCTAATTCCCGGCAACGTATTAGACCGTATCATTTCATCTGTTGGTGGCATAGAAATGTGGAAAAAGCTCTTGCAGGCCAATTTAATTGTGCTTGCTAACTGGGGAGAGATCGACTTTATGCATTCTCTTTGGAAATCAATATGGTCTGATTATATTTGCCAGCATCCTCCGTCTAAAGATGATTATATTTTTATTGATCTTGCAGATATTACTCGTCATGAACAGCCTCGTATTAAAGATTTAACCTCTCTACTAATCAA
Source organism: uncultured Oscillospiraceae bacterium (assembly GCA_964370155.1). Classification (GTDB taxonomy): domain Bacteria; phylum Bacillota; class Clostridia; order Oscillospirales; family Ruminococcaceae; genus JAAYCI01. The sequence continues at coordinate 774 of CAYJIC010000084.1, read as the reverse complement.
GTTTGCCGAAAAGCGTGTTACTGCTTTGTCTATGAACGAGAATGAATTTAGGCTTGTATATTCTGCACTTCTTGGAGAACCCAGTAACGTGCTATCGGTTGACTTACCTATGCTTGCGCGCGCCCTACCATTACAGCATCTTGTTGTTCACACTCGAACAGATGCAACAGCATTTGTATATAATAAGTTATATTCATGTGATACCGAATTTATTTCGAATCCGTTATTTTCCACAGGTGCAGGCGATAATTTCAACGCTGGATATTGTGCCGGTTTACTAATGCAAAAAGCGCCCGATGTTTGCTTACAATATGCAAATAGATCATCTGCACATTATCTCAAAACGGGAGAACCTTTATCCGGTTTATGCATGGAATAACATATACTTTTACATTCATTTATCAAATTGCTATCGAATAATCAAGCCTTCATTAATATTGCATTCCGCTCTACAAAAATATACTTTCAAATATATTTTTGTGCTATAACTCAAGATGCATATGGTATGTTATATAATAGTTGCTTACCCCATGATCAATAGTTTTTTTATCGCTTATAGCGTTATGTAATATTTATCGGTAGTAATGACTGCAGGTTTTCAAAATACAATCTTCCCATTACGTACGCATTACGTACGCCGATGGGTTTTGCTGGGATTGAAAAATCGTAAAATAAAGTGCAAACATGCTTTGTACCCAAAATATATCGCTATAACAAAAAAATCCACCAACAAAAGTCAGTGGAATTTGGTCTGAGTAACCATAAGGGGCATGG
>CAYJIC010000083.1:0-8185 GCA_964370155.1 uncultured Oscillospiraceae bacterium | reverse complement strand
AGTCAATCATCTCGGAAACATTGGCCATCACGCCAAGTCCCATCAGCACTTTAATCACCTGTGCCACATTTACTTTCAGCCTGCTTGCCAGCTCTCCCACAGAAATCTCATCAGGGATAGATACTTTCAGCTGTGCTTTACGAGCTTTTTCCAGCTGAATGCGTTGCAGACGTTCCGCCTCTGTCTCGCGTTTTTTGCTAAACTGCGATTGTTGACGGTTTTTCCCCGTACGCATTTTCTGCCTATTTTTATTGGCGGCATTTTTTCTGCGATTATTCGCTGCTCCACCATCAGTTTTTTCGGTGGCCAGCTGTGTATATTTTTCGTTGAACTTATCAAGGTTTACATAAGCTCCCGACGTGTCGATGGTACGTGTAACCACTTCACGCTTAACGGTATTTCCTTCTTTTTCGGGTTTGTCTTCACGAATACGCACCCTTCCAAGGTCATGCCTTTTAGCCGGCGCTTGCTTTGCCGAAGGCTTTGCAGGTTTTGCAGCGACATCCTCGGTGTTTTTCGCCGGTGCTTCTTTAGCCGGTTTTTCTTTTGCTTGTGTATCGGGTTTCGCATTCGAAGCTGCCTGTTTCACCGGTCCCGGTGCAGGCGCTTTCTTATTTTCTGGTTTCTTGGCCACAGGCTCATCTGCTTTTTTCGTCACTGCACCCACCGCCAGATATTCTTCAAAATCCGGTAGCTCGGCCTCGCGCGTATAATGCTCGAACAAAAAGTTCAGTTCCTCTTCCGACAAAGGATTAGTGTGTTTTTTCACCTCTCCAAACTTTTCCGAAAGTAATTCTATAACTTGCTTGTTCTGCACATCTAAATCTTTTGCAAAATCGCTGATTTTGTACTTTATGATCAAACCGGTTCCTCCTTGTGGCCACCTGCCTGCAAACATTGCAAGCAAAGGGTTGCTAAATCCGTATTGGTTACAGCCATTACGCCTATTTGCTTCTTTGTGATATTAGAAATTTGTTCTTGTGTATGTGGTAAAAATAAAACTTCACAATAATCCTGGCACATTTTGTGTACCCGTTTTATGGTACCTTTCGAGGTATCAGACGCCAAAAGTACCAGCGCCGCTTCTTTTTTTTGTGCGGCTTCACACACGGCGTCGAAACCTACCGTAAGCGCACCCGCCCTTTTTGCCAAAGACAAGGCATTATATAGTTTATCCACTGTCACCGCCATTTTCTTCACAAAGCTGCTGTGCCAAGGCTTCATATATCTCATTTGGCACCTGCATTGAAAAAGAATGTTGCAAACCTTTTCGCTTTTTTGCTTTTTCAAGACATTCCACGCTGGGGCAAATATATGCACCACGACCGGCCATCCGCCCACTTGTATCCAGCGAAATGTCCCCTTCGCTATTTTTCACAACGCGAATTAATTCTTTTTTAGGTTTGCCTTCTCCACATCCAATACATCTCCGGATAGGAATTTTCTTTTTGGCTTTTTGAGGCAAAATATTCCTCCCTCATCTTTTGGCTTTAACGCTTTCATGTTTATGATATCAGTTTATACTTCCTCTGCCTCGCCTACATCCTCATTGTTTTCTTCCTCGCCAAAATATCCACTTTCCGGACGAATATCAATATTATATCCGGTAAGGCGAGCGCACAAACGAGCATTCTGACCTTTGTTGCCAATGGCCAAAGACAGCTGATTGTCCGGCACTGTAACACGCACACTTTTTGTTTCGCCTTCTAAAATCTCCACGCTTACTACATTTGCAGGCGACAGAGCGCTGGCGATAAACTCTGCGGGATCTTCGCTCCAAAGTACCACGTCGATTTTCTCTCCGCCCAGCTCGTCCACAATTTCTGCCACACGAGCACCATGAGCACCAATGCAAGCGCCACGTGGATCCACGTTTGGATCTTTGCTCCACACGGCAATCTTTGTGCGGGCACCGGCCTCTCTGGCGATGGCTTTTATTTCGACTGTGCCATCATATACTTCCGGCACTTCCATCTCAAACATACGTTTCACAAGACCCGGATGTGTGCGTGAAATCATCACCCACGGGCCACGCTCGCTGACAGTCACGTCTACTACATATACTTTGATGCGATCGCCTTCGTAATATTCTTCGCCCGGAACTTGTTCGTTTCTTTGTAAAACGGCTTCGTTTTTGCCTATTTCTAAAGTTACCACACCACGCACCGGATCAGTTCTTGTGATAAGACCTGTAACAATTTCATGGCTTTGGCTTTGAAGTTCTGTATACATTTGGCTACGTTCTGCTTCACGGATGCCTTGACGAATAACGTGTTTTGCCGTCTGCGCTGCAATACGTCCGAAGTCTTTTGTTTTCAGCTTTTGCTCTACCACATCGCCAACAGCAAACTTTTTACGTTTGTTGTATTCTTTTGCCTGCTCCACTGTAAGCTGAGTGTTTGGATTTTCTACTTCCTCTACCACATCACGAATCAGTTTCACTTCAAATGTAGATGTGCTCGGATCCATCACCACTTCCACATTTTCTTCTTCCACGTTGTAATCTTTTTTCACTGCGATCATAATGGCGTTTTTTACTTTTTCCAGTAAATAATCTGCAGAAATACCACGTTCTTTTTCCAGCATCTCAAGCGCCATAAAAAGTTCTTCGTTGTTCATCTTCATCCTCTTTCATATGGTGTATAAATGTACATCAATTTTTTCTTTATTTGTTAAGTTAAACTAAAACAAGTCCTCATCATCACAAGCCTTAAACAAGCTCACTTTTTGAACTTCTATTATTTCTTCGCCCTGCTCTGTTTGCATCTGCACTTTATCTTCATCAAGACAAATCAGCTTTCCACGTACTTCTTTACGGTTTTGCTCGTCCGGGGCATAAAGTTTTGCCAATATATCTTTTCCCTGCATGCGCACAAAATGCTCACTGCGGGTAAGCTTTCTGCCAAGTCCCGGTCCGCCCACTTCCAGCATATATCCCTGTTTTATAGGGTCTTCTTCGTCTAAGATAGGGTCTATGGCACGCGATACCGCCTCGCATGTATCTATATCCAGCGGAGTATCTTTTTCAATAAACACGCGCAAATACCACTCGCCCGCTTCTTGCTCAAAGCGCACGTCCCAAAGATACACGCCCATGCTTTCTACGACCGGACGCACCAACGCTTCAACTTTTGCAGCTACACCGCTGATTTCTTTAATCACTTTCGGCATCGGTACACCACCTTATCACGGCCATACAATACGAAAGAGCGGGCGATGCCCACTCTCTCAGGTTAAATGTCGTTTACACATCAGATTATACCACATGTTTTTTTTCGATGCAAGTGCCAATTTCCTTTTTTACATTGTTTTGTTTTGCTATAATAAATCCACAACCTGTTGCAAACTATTTTTTCGGCAAACTATTGCTTTTTACGTCTACATATATGGTATAATATATTTCATGAAAACACAAAACAAAACTGAATATAAACGTGCTATCTATTCGGTAGCTCACACCGATATCGGCCAGATGCCTTTCAACAACCATGGGCGAACATTACGCGTAGTTGTTGAAAGCAACGTAAAAGCACATGCACTCACTATTCGCTTGTCAAACAGGTGCGGTGCAGCTTTACTGCGTGTTGGCGCCGCCAGCATTGCACTGTGCGACTCTAAAGGCACCCTTTTACCCGACACGTTGGTTCCTCTCACTGTCAATTCTCATCTGGCTTTTGATTTGCCGGCCGGCGAAGACATACTTAGCGATAACATTCCATTTTCTCTATCTGCGGGCGATCACTTCGCACTGAATTTTTATTACCCCACCGATACACGTGTGCAAAGCGGAAACTGGTCGGGCGCTGAATCTTTGCGTAGCAGATCCGGAAACTATTCTGCCGATTCACATTTTAATGCACCCGGGCTGATGGCTCGACTTGCACGCACAGTGGTGACCGCCGATATCACTGTTACCACCACCACTGTATCAGAAGTTATTGCGCATTGTGATTATCCCGGCAGAGTTGTCGGCTGTTTTGGCGATTCCATCACTCAGTTAAGCAACTGGACACACCCTTTCACAAAACTTCTTCACCATGTATATCCCGGCGAGATATCCCTGTGCAATCTTGGCATATGGGGCAATCGCCTTCTTGGTGGTTCTCCGCCATTAAACGGACAGCTAAACGGTGTTGCAGGCATCGAGCGTTTTGAGCACGATTTGCTTTCCTTGCCAGGTCTCACACATGCCATTATTGCGCTTGGCACCAATGATATCGGCTTGCCCGGATCAGCTGGTTTGCCCGATAGCGAGCTTATCACTCTTGACGACTACGCTGATGCCCTCATCAAAATGGCAGCAGAACTTCATGAAAAAAATGTAAAAGTATATGCGGCCACTTTATGCCCTCGTCCTTATACTCATCCATATAACGAAGAGCGCGAAACATTGCGAAGGCAGATGAATGATTGGATTTTATCTGCTGATTGTTTTGATGCTGTGCTTGATTTTGATGAGGTTCTTCGTCGCGATGATGACCAGCCTGGCATGAAAGACGGATACGCCTTGCCCGATGGTGTTCATCCCAGCGTTTTAGGCGGAACCATGATGGCAAAGTCTATCGACCTTTCTTTGTTTGCGGAGGATACTTATGGCTAAAAAAAATCCTCGTATAAAACGATGGCACCGTCTTGATAACACTGCCAACTTATTCCCCGTTATCACCAACCGCAAGTTCAGCAATGTATATCGTATCTCTTTTAATTTAAACGAGCCTGTTGTGCCCGAGCTTCTGCAAGAAGCGCTTGTGAAAACATTGCCCCGATTTTCTGCTTTTAGGGTACGTTTGCACAGAGGCGTTTTTTGGCATTATCTTGAAGAAAATACCCAAACACCTATTATATCTGAAGAAGACGAGGTTGCATGCCTTTATATAGACCCTGCTGTGAATCGTCTTTTTTTGTTTCGGTTATGCTATTTCGATACCCGTATCAGCCTTGAAACTTACCATGTGCTTAGTGATGGCACCGGAAGCTTTCAGTTTTTACGTGCCATTGTGTGCCAATATTTAATGATGGCACATCCTGCTAGTTTTTCACAAGCCGACAAGGATAAATTTTGGTTTGCGCAGCATGCCACCGACACCGAAGACAGCTATGTCAACAACTATACGCCAACAAAAAAAGCTACTTTTGATATAGGCCGCGGTTATCGTATTCGCGGTGAGCGCAGCGCTCCCGGCGAGCTTTCTATTTTACATGCACATATACCTGTAGCCGATATTTTGCAGCTGGCACGCAGTAAAAATGTCTCAATATCACATTATATCACTGCTTGCATAGCGTTTGGTTTATATGAAACACAACTGAAAAATAAACCTTCAAAGTATCCGGTGAATATTTTTGTTCCGGTAAATTTGCGAAATTTATTTCCTTCAACCACCACTCTGAACTTTTTTTCAAACATCTATGTGTCACTAAAATTTTCAGAAACTGTTACTTTCGATGATATTTTGCTTCAAGTGAAAAAACAATATATAGAAAAAGCCAGCAAAGAATCTATGCTGGAAAAAATCAGCTACACTGTGGGTAGCGGATACAGCCCTTTTATACGTGCTGTGCCTCTTTTTATCAAAATGATTGCGCTAAGACTCATTTTTGCCCGCAGTGCCAAAAGCTCTACCATGGGGTTTTCAAATATTGGGGCTATAGACATGCCTGATATTTTCACCCCGTATATCGCCGGTGCTTCATTTTTACTTAGCACCGTATATCGCGAACCTTTCAAGACCACCGCTTGTAGTTATGGTGATATTTTCACCCTATCTTTTACCTCTTCTTTACGAAATATGGACATACAACGCGCCATTTTACGCAAGCTTTCCGATGATGGCCTTTGTGTCACAGTACAATCAAATGGGGTGGATTATGAAAGCCTATAATTCCAATTATTGCCAAAGTTGTAAAGTTTATATAGGGCAGTCTTCTTCCGAGTTTTGTCCTTTATGTGGTGATGAACTCATAGAAAAAGAATGCATCTGCTTGCCAAATTCACCTGTTAATACATACCCCGATCTCAGCAAAGAGCGTGCTTTCACTCATCTTGTTTTACGGATACTTGCATTTCTCAGCTTGCTTGGTGGTGGTATATCACTGCTCATCAACTGGCTTATTCCCACCGAAGTTTGGTGGAGTGTTATTGTTATCGCCGCATCTGCTTATCTATGGCTTAGCATACCGCCTTTTCTACAACGTGGTTTCAATCCAACCAAGCGAATTATGCTACAGGTGATTTTCACTTGCATACTGATAGTAATTGTGGATTATATCATAGGTTTCAGTGGCTGGAGCACATCCTATGTAGTTCCCGGCATTTTATGCGCAGGCCTTGGCGGGATTAACGCAATGGTGATTTTCAACCGCACCAGCTGGGCACAATATGTTTTTTATCAGTGCATCATGGCCGTGTTTGGATTCACACCTCTGATTTTATGGTGGCTGGGCCTTGCCGAAAATCGCATAATGGTTATCATTGCCGTATCAATGGCATTGGCCAGTTTACTTGGAACCATTGTGTTTGGTGATCGCACTGTTAAAAGCGAGTTTAAGCGACGCTTCCATGTGTGATATCCACTATATTTTTCGCGACAAAATAAAACCCGGTGCCTATATTTTAGGCGCCGGGTTTTTTACAGCTTATTATGTTATTTAAAACTTTGTTTTTTCACGTAGCCATTCCACCACTTCACCGATTGGCACACGTACTTGTTCCATGCTGTCACGCATACGGATGGTTACCCCGCCATCTTCTTGCGAATCAAAGTCATATGTGATACAAAACGGTGTACCAATTTCATCCTGACGGCGATAGCGTTTGCCGATAGATCCTGTGTCGTCAAATTCTACCATGAACTCTTTTGAAAGCACATCATACACTTCCTGCGCTTGTTCTGACAGTTTTTTCGATAAAGGCAACACAGCCGCTTTATACGGAGCTAAGAACGGGTGCAGGCGTAGTACCACACGTTTATCTTCGTTACCTTTTGCGTCGGTCAAAATCTCTTCGTCGTATGCGTCCACCAAAATAGCCAGTGCTACACGGTCGGCGCCAAGGCTGGGCTCGATAACATACGGCACATAATGTTCGCCTGTTTGCTGGTCAAAATATTCTTGTGCTTTGCCTGAATGCTCGTTGTGCTGTTTCAGATCATAGTCGGTGCGGTCGGCTATACCCCAAAGCTCGCCCCAACCAAACGGGAACAAATATTCAATATCTGTGGTGGCGTTAGAGTAAAACGCAAGCTCTTCCGGGTCATGGTCACGGAAGCGCAAATTGTCGTCGGTAATGCCAACGTCTTTCAGCCAATTGATGCAGTAGTCTTTCCAGTAAGAGAACCATTCAAGGTCTGTGCCGGGTTTGCAGAAAAACTCACATTCCATTTGTTCAAATTCACGAGTACGGAACACAAAGTTGCCCGGTGTGATTTCGTTACGGAACGCCTTGCCTACTTGGCATACACCAAACGGGATTTTCTTGCGAGTGGTGCGCTGGATTGAAGCAAAGTTCACAAAAATGCCTTGTGCTGTTTCAGGACGCAGATAAACTTCGTTTTTGGCGTCTTCTGTCACGCCCATAAATGTTTTAAACATTAAATTAAACTTACGGATATCGGTAAAGTCGTTTTTGCCACAGTTTGGGCATACAAGATTATGTTCACGTACATATTCTTCCATTTGGGCAAAGTCCATGCTGACAGCCTCGCCACCGTCTTCTTCTATCATTTGATCGGCACGATAGCGTGTTTTGCATGCCCTGCAATCCATCAATGGGTCTGAAAATCCGCCCACATGGCCTGTTGCCACCCAAACTTCAGGGTTCATTAAAATAGCGGCGTCAAGGCCTACGTTTGTAGGGCTCTCTTGCACAAACTTCTTCCACCATGCGCGTTTAACATTATTTTTGAACTCAACGCCAAGCGGGCCGTAGTCCCATGTATTAGCAAGGCCGCCGTACACTTCACTTCCTTGAAAAATAAAACCACGGTTTCGGCAAAGCGCTGTAATGGTATCCATTGTTTTCTCGGTATTTTTCATTCGCATCCTCCAAAAAGCTATATTTTCATCGTAATGAAACATTTTTATTTTATTGTATAATCATATTGTATTGTACGATGTAACACAAGGCTGTGTCAAGCAGTTGACATATCTCTAAATATGTATTATAGTATATGATATTGTATTACTA
>CAYJIC010000082.1:0-8330 GCA_964370155.1 uncultured Oscillospiraceae bacterium | reverse complement strand
TGGTAGATGAAAAAGAAGATGGAGAGTTTTACTACGCCGAGGTAGAGTTTTCAAGTGAAGAGGAAGCGATGGCGTTTGATACACCTGATTTTTTGGGTAAAGAGGTAACGTTTGAGCCGGGATATACCATGGCAGAATACTGCCAAAGCAAGGCGAAAAACAAACAATAGATAATGATACACATAAAAAAGAGCAACCTATAAAGGTTGCTCTGAATTTTGTACCGATAAAACTTATGCACTAGCCACTTTGTTTGCACGTTTCATCATACGGCTAACTTTACGGCTAGCAGTTTTGCGATGAATCAAACCTTTTCCTCCGGCTTTCTCAATAGCGACGATAGCGGATTTTAGGTCAGCATTTTTAGTCTCGGCGTTGGCTTCTATGGAGGCCGTTGCCTTTTTGATGTCGGTACGCAAAGCCGAACGAGCAGATTTGTTACGAGCTGTTTGTTTGGCGGTCAGGCGCACACGGTCTTTTTGGGATTTGATGTTAGGCATCGTTCCACCTCCTTATCTTAATAAATCGTTTGTTAATATTCGCTGATATTATGACAGCGTATATTATGATATCATTATTGCGCAGAAAATGCAAGAGATTTTTCAAAAAAACTAAATATAATAAAAAATAATAAAGCTTATAGAAGGTAAGGCGGCGGAACAAAGCCTACCAGATGTATATTTAGAGGCGAAAAAGCGCTATGGCGTGTTTGATAAGTATTTGAGTTACTCTCGACAAAAGATGCCTCGTCATCACATAAAGGCAAAGAAATATGTAATGTAGTACCGCTGCCGAATCGACTTTCTGCGGTGATAACGCCACCAAAACGAATGACAGTTTCGCGTGTTGAGGCAAGGCCAAGGCCTACACCAGGTCGTTCGTTAGTATCACCGTAAGGATCGACCGAGTAGTAAGGATCGAAAATATGAGTAAGATGATTTTCAGATATGCCAAGACCGGTGTCGCTGACGGAAAGCACAGCTTTTTTGTTTACTTCTTGCAACTGCAGATGAATTTTGTTATCGTCTTTGGTGAACTGTAAGCTATTACGAAGAATGTTTAGTATAGCGGCGCTTAATAAATTTGAGCTGGCCTTTATGAAAAGTGGAGCTGGCGGTACACTCCATGTGATGGAAACAGGAAGATGCCTGCAAGCAGAAGATACTTGCGTGCATAAGTCGTCTATAAAAGAGGAAAGATCCAGCATATCCATTCGCAGTGCTTTGCTTTCAAGCCTGGCAGAATTTTCAAGGTTTGTTATCATACGAAGCAAGTGATAACAATTTATCTGTATGGAATCAAGATAAAGAATATTTTCGCTTTCCACATGTGTTGACAATGAAGCTAACGAAGAAAAAATATTTGTAAGGTATTCTCTGATGTGGCCACTAAAAATGTGCACCGAAGTTTGGCGGTCATCTTGAGCCACCGCAAGCAAACCTTCATCTAAAGGAATTAAAGTGAGAGTGCGTAAGTCCAGCACATCCGTAAGTAAAGGTAAGTTGAAACTTGTACTTTGATTACCATTAAAATGTTCAGCGCTTGCAGTTTGTAAAATGGATAACATAATAGAAGGATCAGAAAAAGGAAGACTGGCATCGGCACAAGCATCGTTGCATAGCAAAGTTCCCTGTTTTGGTAGAAAAAAGCAAGGGTAAGGCATATGCTGAAAAGCAGAAAAAACAAACTGAGTAACCAAAGAGGACACCCCATTTATTTGTAATAGATAGGTATATTTTCAGTATAACACAAATACATTCAAATTACATCGTGTAATTTTAGGGCAACTACACAAAAAAAGACAACAAATTTATTTAATACATATGAGAAAAAAGATAAAATACTAATAAAAATATATTAAATCGCTTCAAGACACTTGTAGTTTGTGAAAATATGTTATAAAATAAACAATACAGGCGGAGAAAAGATTTTGCCAATCCGTGCAAGATGAGCCGCACTGATTTAATTAGGAGGTAGATTCTCTTGAGTATTAAAGTTGGTATTAATGGATTTGGTCGTATTGGACGTTTGGTATTTCGCGCAGGGCTGAAAAACCCGAATTTTGAATTTGTGGGCATCAATGATCCGTTCATGACCCCGGACTATTGCGCATACATGCTGAAATATGATACCATTCATGGTAAATATGACGGCGAAATTTCTTACACAAATGACGCTATTGTGGTGGACGGTAAAGAAATTAAATTCTTTGCTGAAAGAAATCCTTCCGATATTCCTTGGGGCAAAATTAGTGCAGACTATGTAGTGGATGCCACCGGCATTTTCCACAGCAAAGACAAAGCACAAGGCCACATCGACGGTGGCGCTAAAAAAGTTGTATACACAGGTCCTTCTAAAGATGACACCCCGATGTTTGTTTGCGGTGTAAACCTTGACACTTACACACCCGACATGGACTTTGTTTCCAACGCATCTTGCACAACTAACTGCTTGGCACCTTTGGCAAAAGTTATCAATGATACTTTTGGCATTAAAGACGGCCTAATGACAACTGTTCATGCTACCACAGGCACACAAAAAACTGTGGATGCTCCCTCCAGCAAAGACTGGCGTGGTGGCCGTGCAGCAGCAGGCAACTTGATTCCTTCTTCCACCGGTGCTGCTAAAGCTGTAGGCAAAGTTATTCCTGAGCTGAACGGCAAATTGACAGGCATGGCTTTCCGTGTTCCCACCTTGGACGTTTCCGTGGTAGACTTGACTGTTAACCTGGAAAAACCCGCAACCTATGAAGAAGTTTGCGCTGCTATCAAAAAAGCTAGCGAAGGCGAGTTAAAAGGCGTTTTGGGCTATACTGACGAAGATGTGGTTTCTTCTGACTTCATCGGCGAAACTCAAACATCTGTGTTTGATGCCAAAGCCGGTATCGCACTGACCGACACCTTCATGAAACTTGTTAGCTGGTATGACAACGAATGGGGCTACTCCAACAAGGTGCTCGATTTGATTGCACACATGGACAGCGTTAAATAAGTAATAACAAGCTTATAAAAGATCTTGCAGGGCTTAGGCCATATGCAGGATCTTTTTTGTTGCTTAAAAGAGGATAAAAGCTGCTTTACATTACCGAGCATTATGGTATACTATAAATATATAGAGAGCTAAAATGCACGGAAAAAGGACGGTATAAATGGGATATATTGTAACGAAAAGCCGGACGCCGATGGTGTTTGATACTTTACCGGCTATAAAGATGCAATATGGATATAGTTCCTTGCCAAATATTTACACAATGGCCCAAATGTATGCTTTGGCAAATGATTTGGCGGTATGCGTGAGAGTATTTGAAAAACAGCCCTCAAAAACAGAGGGCACAATACTGGTATTGGCGGGACAAGCAGATAAGGCTTTGGCACTTTCAATATCAAAAGAAGGATGTCGGCTGGATATAGCGAGCAATACCGTGTCTTCTTTAAACCAAAACAATGAGTTGCCCGGATTAGAGATGAAAGTGATGAAAAAGTTTTCAGGCGAAGATGAACAAGGATATTATTGGGGTGTTTCTGTGTTGATACCTCGAAACAGTCTTGAAGAAATCAAAATAGATTTAAATGCAGGCGCGGATTTCAAGGCGTTGCTTTTAAGAAAAGATAAAGAAAAAATCATTGCCGCATCCGTAAATGGTATAGATGATAAAATGGATATATCAACTTTTACAACGGTTACAGTCAACTGATATCGTAGTAAAGCTAAATCAAAAGCGATTTGTAAACAAGGAGGATAATTAAATGCTAAAAGTAGTTTTCAAGGTGTTATTTGCCGTGGGTGCTGTGTTTGCTATGTTTGCTGCATGGCAGTATTTTGACAATCAAAAATCGGATTATATTGAAATTTATAACAACGACATGGATGGAGGTCAGTTTTAATGGCCAAAGGCATTAAATATTTTGGTGGAAACGGCAGACGTAGCACATGTGTCGTGTATGGCGGCCTGATATACACCAGTGGCAGATCCACTGTCAACTTAGAAGGCGATATTAAAGAGCAAACAGAAGACGTTTTGTCTCAGATTGATGATATTTTAAAGGCTAGAGGTAGCAACAAAACAAAGATATTATCGGCAGACATAACATTGGGCAGTATGCAAGATTATGGCGACTTTAATGACGTGTGGGATAGATGGGTAAGCGATGGATTTGAGCCGTGCCGCAACGTCAGGCAAGGAGAGCTTTCTTTGGAAGAATACAAAGTGAAGATTTCTGTTATAGCGGCTGAATAATATGTAAACAATAAAAACCTGTAAGCGTATATGCTTACAGGCTTTTTCTTTTGGAACAACACACTGTTATCGCGTAATAATTCACACATAAAGCAGGAAGAAAGAAAACTCTGCGCTTTGTTCGACATTTTTTGAAAAGGTAAACTTGTATACTCGAAAGTAAGATCCCGAAAAATAGGTAATAGCTATTTAAGAGGAAGTATACTATGGCCTTTCATACGATGCTAACATTTTTAGGAATGATATCAGGCGTGGTTTTATTTTTGCGCACCCGGTTTTTAAAACCGATGCAAGCGACGGTTAAAAATGATGAAATCCCCATACCAAACATCAGTGTCATTATACCTATGCGTAACGAAGAACATAATATAGCGGGGCTGTTATATGATTTATCCATGCAGACAGTGGCGCTACATGAAGTGATATGCATAGATGATGCCTCCACAGATTGCAGCGTAGAGGTGGCGCGTAGGTATAGAGTAAAAACAATATGTGTTACTAAAAAACCGCAAGGCTGGCTAGGGAAATCGTATGCTTGTCATGTGGGTGTGAAAAATTCCACAGGCGAGAGACTACTGTTTTTAGATGCGGATGTGCGATTGAAAAAAGATGCTGTCGAGCGAATACTGCAAACGGAAAAAAAGCATGGAAAAGTGATTTCTGTACAGCCGTGGCACACCGCCATTCGGTGGTATGAGCAGATGTGTTTATTTTTTAATATGATTGCGGGATTTTCGCTAGCGTCTAAAACACTTTTTGGTAAACAGACCAAAGGTTTATTTGGTCCGCTGATATGGATACCAAAGGATATATACCAAGAAAGCGGCGGACATAAAGAAGTGAAAAATAGTATTTTAGACGATGTTAGCCTTGGAAGGCAACTTGATAAAATAGGTGTGGTACCTTATTGCTGCATAGGCGATTGCGCAGTGCGATATAGAATGTATCCGCATGGATTTATCGACATGTTACATGGCTGGACAAAAAATATGGCCACAGGCGTTAGACATTCGTCGTGGAGTTTTATCTTGGCGGCTTTTTTGCTAATAACAGCTTTAGGCAATGTGCCGTTACGCATGGTAGAAGCACTGATATTAGGCCAAAATACAGTGGCGCTCTATTGGCTTGCATGGTATGTTATTGTGTGCTTATATGTAGTGATGGTGGGCAAAAAAGTAGGTAAGTTTCGTATGAGATATTTGTTACTATATCCGCTGGCACTCATAATGTTTGTTAGCATAGTATGTCTGTCTACTGTGAAAAAACTATTTCGTATGCCGGTACGCTGGAAGGGTAGAAACATATCGGTAAATGACTAGCAAATTCGGTGCATATACATGTGTCAATATATGTGTAGTGGTGAAATGGAGGTTATTATGCAGGTGTTTTATCCGCCGGCGTGGGTGATGCTTATACTGTTTTTTGTGTTTTGGTTTTTGTTTCAGGCAGGAAGTGCGTTTTTGTGTTTTCAGCTACCGAACGATTTTTTCTCAAAAGACAACGCCTTGTTTAGGCAAAAAAAATGGGAAAAAGATGGTAAAATATATCAAAAAATATTCCGGATACGAAGCTGGAAAGGGCTTTTGCCGGATGGTGGGGCTATGCTAAAAGGTGGGTATGCTAAAAAGCATCTAACAGATACCTCGAAAGAAAATATGGAACTTTTCTTGATAGAATCGAGAAGGGCGGAACTTACCCATTGGCTGGGAATTTTACCGTTTTGGTTTTTTGGGCTGTTTTCGCCACAGGGCTTTATATGGATAATGCTGGGATACGCATTGGTGGTAAACCTGCCATGCATTTTAGCCCAGCGTTATAACAGGCCGCGCATACAAAAACTGCTAAATAAGCAAAAGGTGTCCAAGAAACAAATCATTGTAACAACAAACGCAAAAAAAGAATTGTTAGTAGAAGAATGGGTTTTTGGCAAGTTTAGCTTATAATGTGTATTGGAATTGAATGGCTGAATATGATATATTATAAATAATCACTTGATTTGTATTGTGAGAATTTGGCTCTATTATCCTAAGGAGGATTAATATGCAAGTGTATTATTTTTCAAGGTCAGGGAATTGTGAGCGAATTGCAAAAGAAATAGCAAAAAGCCATAATATAGAATCGTATAAAATTGACGACGGCAAAGACTGGAGCGGCAAAGCAAGCTTTATCAAAGCAGGTGCAATGTCGGCGAAGCGTGAAGTGTTGCCGGTGACTCACCACGAAATACAACAAGGTGTAGATATAGTTTTGGTGTTTCCCATCTGGGCAGGCACGTTTCCACCGGCAATCAGAGGCTTTCTAAACAATGTAAAAAACATCTCCGTCACAGCTGTGGCGGTGAGCGCAATATCAAGCCTGAAAGAAGATGAAAAGCAAATATTTGATGCGGTATATGAAGTGAAAGGAAAGCTTTTAGAGCCGCCAAAGGAATTGCTATAGCTAAATTTTATAGTAATAGGTAGCAGCAAAAAACTGCAAGATATAGAAATTTTAAAAAGGATGAACCTTTATAGGTTTGTCTTTTTTTTGTGGCGAGGCTTCAAATCAATTATTTTTGATATAAGTATTGACATTTAAAAATAAGGGGTGTATAGTTAATATATCAAAAATAATTGATTTGAAACATGGTGTAGTATAGCCTGGTGAATTTTGCAAAAGTAAAAAAGGAGTATATTATGACAGATAACACAGAAAGAATTGCAAAGATTTTCAAAGCACTTTGTGATAAAAACCGTGTAGCCATTGTGCAGTTACTGCAAAGTGGCGAAAAATGTGCATGTAACATTGGCGAAGAGTTGGGCCTGGCCCAATCAAAGCTTTCATATCATATGAAGATTTTGTGCACAAGTGGGATTGTGGAGTGTCGGTATGTTGGAAAGTGGACACACTACAAAATAAGCCAAGAGGGTGGCAAAGTGGCTATTGATATACTTGCGTCGCTGATGGAAGTGAAGGAAGATGAAAACGGCTGTGCGTGCAGTCAAGCTAGTTAACATATATTGAGGAGCTTATAGTGAATAAAAAGATATTGAAAGTTGCTATTCCGGTTGTGATGGTGTTGATTATTGGGGGAATATGGATCTGGCAAAGTGCGCCGCAGCAAACCACTGCGCAAGCACAAGCTGTGTCTCAAGATGGCGTCGCCAGCGCCACTACTGAGGAGCAAACACAGGAAATTTTGCCTGAGTTTGCCTTAAATGCGACGAGCGTTGATCTAGAGCAGCTGAAAGAATATGAACTGCCTATCATAATCGACTTTGGTGCAGATTCGTGCGTGCCGTGCAAAGAGATGGCTCCGGTGCTTGAAGAACTGAATGCCGAAATGCAGGAAAAAGCCATTATAAAGTTTGTAGATGTGTGGAAAAACCCCGAAGGGGCAACAGACTTTCCGGTTCAGGTGATTCCGACACAGGTGTTATATAATTCAGATGGCACACCGTATGTTCCAAGTGAGGAAGTTGCGGCAGGTATTGCGTTCACCATGTATGCGCATAAAGACACTGAAGAGCACATGTTTACCGTGCACCAAGGTGGGCTGACCGAAGAACAGATGCGTATAATCCTTGAAGATATGGGAGTAGCATAATGGACGCAATGCTAAACTCTATATCTCAGCTTATTATAGAAAGCACATGGATAGCCCCGATATTGGCGCTTGTGGCAGGTGTGTTGACTTCATTCACACCGTGTGCGCTATCGAGTGTTCCGCTGGTGGTAGGATATGTGGGCGGCACAGGCGGAAAAAACACCAAAAGAGCATTTGCGCTGTCCATGACATTTGCGCTGGGCTCGGCTGTAACGTTTACGATTTTAGGCGTGGCAGCCACAATGCTGGGTAGTTTGATAGGCACCTCGGCCAGCTGGTGGTACATAGCGTTAGGTGTGCTGATGATGCTGATGGCGCTGCAAACCTGGGGTATATACGAGATTATACCGTCAAGTTATCTCATGTCAAAAAACACAAAAAAAGGCTATGCCGGTGCTTTTATTGCCGGAATTTTAGGCGGAGTGTTTTCGTCGCCGTGCTCCACACCGGTACTTATTGCTTTACTTGCGGTGGTGGCAGGTAGCGGAAACATGTGGTGGGGGATCG
>CAYJIC010000081.1:0-8566 GCA_964370155.1 uncultured Oscillospiraceae bacterium | reverse complement strand
CGAACAGCAAGCGGCAAAGCAAGCGCTGGCGCTGATGGGTCTTATCGAAGACTAAGTGGTGCAAAGCGTATAGTAAAAGCAAGTGATGGGTAAAATCCGGTAGTGTACCAAGGAGAATGTATGTACTTAAAAGCATTGGAAATTCAAGGGTTCAAGTCTTTTCCCGACAAGACGCGGGTGGCTTTTGACGAAGGGATAACTGCGGTTGTTGGGCCAAACGGTAGCGGCAAAAGCAATATTTCAGATGCCATTCGTTGGGTAATGGGCGAAACCAGTGTGAAGCAGTTGCGTGGTGGCGGCAAAATGGAAGATGTCATTTTTGGCGGCACACAAAAACGTAATGCCATGGGGTATGCATCAGTGCATTTGATATTGGATAATGCAGACAGGCGCATTGATGTGCAGGCAGACGAAGTGGTGATAGGCCGTAAATATTATCGTAGCGGCGACAGTGAATACAGCGTGAACGGACAAAGTGTGCGTTTGCGGGATGTGTATGAGATGCTACTGGACACCGGCCTTGGCAGGGATGGATATTCTGTTATTGGGCAAGGTAGAATCAACGAAATTGTAGATAATAAAAGCACAGAGCGCAGAGAAATATTCGAGGAAGCCTCGGGTATTGCTCGTTTTCGTTACCAGAAAAAAGACGCAGAAAGGCAGCTTTCTTCTGCCGAGGACAATCTTGTACGCCTGAGGGATATTTTAGGCGAGTTGCAAGACAGAGTAGGTCCGCTGGAAAAAGAAAGCAAAAAAGCCAAAAAGTTTTTGGAATACAGCGCCGACAAAAAAGCCCACGAGGTGACACTTTGGGTGGATACTGTGCACTCCACAAGAGAAAACCTGCGAACTCAGCAACGTAAAATAGAGATAATTGAGGCAGATTATACCGCAAAAGGTCGCGAAATTTCGGCTATAGAAGATGAAACCGAAGACATTCAAAATGAAATCAACCGCTCGATGCTGATGATAGAACAGCAAAACGAGGCCATTGTCAGCGTGCAGGAAGAGATAGCCGAAGGCGAAACAAAAGTAGCTATTTTGAACCACACCATTGAACGCAACAAAAAAGACGCAGAAGAGATGCGCATGGAAGTGGAAAAAAGCGGCGACACCACAGGCGAGATGGAGTCTGAAATAGCCCTTCAGAAAGCTGATATTGAAAGAGCGGAAAAAGCACTTGAGGCCACAAACGAGAAAATAAGTGTTTTGGAAGAAGAAATAGCAGAGATACAAAAGAAAAGCTTGGAAGGCGGCCGTCGTAGGGATATACTGCAGGCACATTTGGCCGAAATGACCGACGGAATAACCGCGCTGAAAGTGACACAAGCAGCGGCGGCATCTACATCGCAATCGGCGAAAATACGCCTTTCAGAACAAAGCGGTATACTGCAAAACCTGCAAATAGACCTGGAAGAAAGGCAAAAACAAAAAGAAGATATCCAAGGCTTTTTAGACGATACAATGGAAACGCTAACAAGGCTTGAGAATATCAAAGGCGGCCTTGAGATGAAACTGGCCGCCAGACAAAAAGCACTGTCCGAGGCCGACGCCGAAGAACGCGACGTGGTGCGCAAGGCTGAAAATGCCCAGCAGCGCATTGTTATGTTGCAAGATTTAGAACGTAGTCTTGATGGTTTTTCTCACAGCGTAAAAGAAGTGGTGAAGGCAGGTCGGGCAGGCAAACTTCGTGGAGTGATAGGCCCGGTGTCCACGATATTATCGGTGCAAAGCGGGTATGAGATAGCGCTGGAGACGGCGCTTGGATTTGGCATGCAAAACATCGTGGTGAACAGCCAGTCAGATGCAAAAGCTGCCATGGCGTTTTTGAAACAGACAAACGGCGGCAGGGCCACGTTTTTACCGCTGGACACAGTGCAACCACGTCGCATGGATGCATCAAAGCTACCACAAGGTGCCACAAGCGCACAAAAGCTGGTGAAGTATGACGCAAAGTATGAAAATGTGGCGTCGTCACTACTTGCAAATATTGTGGTGGTGGAGGAGATAAACGAGGCCTCACATGTGGCAAAACAGCTGGGCTACCGAAACAGAGTGGTGACAAGAGATGGGCAAGTGATAAACGCAGGTGGTTCATTCACCGGCGGCTCGGTGTCACGCACGGCAGGCCTTTTCAGTCGCAAGCAAGAGATAGAAGAGCTTGCGGCAAAGCTGGCACAGCTGCAAGGTAAAAAAGATGATGCGATGGAGCAGACAGATAAAATTAAGGCTGAAGTGGACGCTATATCGGCGGAGCTGGTAGCGACAAACAGTGAGGCCGTGGTAGCCGGCGGAGATAAAATTAGATGCGAGACTGAACTGGTTAAAATAGACCAGAGCTTAGCTGAACTGAAAAACAGGGAAAAGGCGATAGCACAAGACGAAGAAGCGCTGAAAGAACAAATAGCAAAAGCAAGCGCAGAGCATAAGTTATCTACGGCAGAGCAAGAAAGCCTTGCTCAAAAAATAGACACTATGACAAAAGAGCTGTTGGGCATTGCCGGCGAAGATGATGGATTTTTAGCTACCCGTGAGCGACTGAACCAAGAGCTGGGAAGTTTGCGTCTTGCGGCGCTTGGGCATAAAAACGATGCCCAGCTACATCGTCAGCGCATTGAAACACTGAAAAGTCAAACAGGAGAAAGCCTGGCACGAACAGAAGCGTTGAAGGCAAATATAAGCCGCCTGATTTCTGAAAACGAAAGCAATGAAAACGCAATCGTCGCACTGCAAGAAGGCAAAGAAAAGCTGAAAGAGCAAGTGGCAAAAGCTCAAGCAGACATAGAAAGTTTGCGAGCCACGCGTATGGAGAAAGAAAGCAGTATCAAAGACCAAACAACGCGTGAGCGCACTATTCGTGACGAAAGAGAAGCACTGGGCCGTGAAATTGGCACATTGACAGAGCAGAAAAACACCATCGAAAGCCGATATGATACCACAATGAGCCAGTTGTGGGAAGAGTATGAGCTGACATTGCCCGAGGCCGAGGCTATTTGCATTGAGTTCACCACGGCGGCAGACCTAAACCGTCGTGTGAGGGAACTGCGTGGGAAGATAAGAGCGCTGGGCAATGTGAATGTAGGTGCTATCGAGGAGTATGCCGAGGTTAGCGAAAGATACACATTCTTAACGGCGCAAGTAGGGGATGTGGAAGCCAGCAAGCTGTCGCTTGAAAAGATGATAGCGGAGCTTTCGGCAGAGATGACGGCCATGTTCAGCCAAAGTTTTGTGGAAATAAATAAAAATTTTGCAAGAATTTTCACTGAGCTTTTTGGTGGTGGCACGGCGAATTTGTCGCTTGCAAATCCGGAAGATGTGCTGGAAAGCGGCATAGATATAGAAGTGGCGCCGCCGGGAAAAATCATAAAAAATCTAACAGCGCTGTCGGGTGGCGAGCGAGCACTGGTGGCTATCTGCATATACTTTGCCATATTAGGCGTGAATCCGGCGCCGTTCTGCGTGCTTGACGAAATAGAAGCCGCGCTGGACGACAGCAACGTGGTGCGTTTTGCGCAATATCTGCGCAGGGTAAGCAACAACACCCAGTTCATCGTTATAACACACAGGCGTGGTAGTATGGAAGAAGCGGATGTACTGTATGGTGTAACTATGCAGGAAGACGGTGTTTCGAAACTGCTTCGTTTGCAGGTTGGGGACGTGGACCCAAGCCTTGTACAATAAGAGAAAAATGTGTAAAGTGCGAATTTTGTATGTGAAAGTCTTTTTATTGTGATATACTGATAAGAAGAGAAGTTTTTTTGAAATGTTTTGTAAAAGTAATAGGGTTCAAAGGAGTATATAGATGGGTTTTTTTGAAAAACTGGGCGCGGGCCTAAAAAAAACAAGGGATTCGATTTTTGGCTCTATCAGCCAAATCATGGGCACAGGGGAAATTGACGATGAGCTTTATGAAGATTTAGAAGATCAGCTTATCATGGCGGATGTGGGCGCAGATGTTGCAGACGGTCTGGTCTCGGCCTTGAAAAAGCAGGTGCGTGAAAAAGGCCTTACCACAGGCGAAGAAGCCCTTAGTGCGCTGAAAGAGATAGTGGAAGAGCGATTGAAAGCCGATACCGAGATGCAGTTTGACAAAAAACCTACCGTTATTTTAGTCATCGGCGTGAATGGTGTGGGAAAAACAACATCTATCGCAAAACTGGCAAATTACTATAAAGAACAAGGCAAGAAAGTGATGCTGGCGGCAGGCGACACATTCCGTGCCGCGGCGGTGGAGCAACTGGGCGTTTGGGCGCAAAGGGTGGATGTGCCTATGGTGCGCCATCAAGACGGGGCAGACCCCGCAGCAGTAATATTTGACGCCGTGCAAAGTGCCGCGGCAAAAGGGTACGATATTGTACTTTGCGACACAGCGGGGCGCCTGCATAACAAAAAGAACCTTATGGATGAATTGTCAAAAATCAGCCGAGTGGTTCAAAAAGCCGAAGCGGGTGCCGGGATAGAAACCTTATTAGTACTGGACGCCGTGACCGGACAAAACGCCATTTCACAAGCAAAAGAGTTTATTGACGCGGCAGGCGCTACCGGTATTGTGCTGACGAAATTGGACGGCACCGCAAAAGGTGGCGCTGTCATAAGCATAAAAGAAAAGCTGGGCCTACCCGTGAGGTTTGTGGGTGTGGGCGAAGGTATGGATGATTTATTATTATTCGATGCACAAGCTTTTGTGGAAGCTTTATTTTTACAGGAGGATGACTAAATGGCTCAAAAATTAGTGTTGGCGACAAATAACAGAAAAAAACTGGCAGAGATGACGCGCTTGTTTGAAGGAAAAGGGTATGAGATTGTCAGCATGGGCGAGGTAGGTGTGGACAAACTTCCGCCTGAAAACGGCGAGACTTTTGCCGAGAATGCAAAAATTAAAGCTGTTGCGGCCGCCAGAGTATCAGGAGAAATCACTGTGGGTGACGATTCCGGACTTTGCGTAGACGCGCTGAATGGTGCACCCGGTATTTTCAGTGCACGGTTTGCGGGCGAGCCCACCGACGACGATGCTAATAATGAAAAGCTGGTAAAAATGCTTTCACGTGTACCGTATGCAAAACGTGGCGCACAGATGGTGTGCTCTTTGGTGCTGGCGGCACCAAACGGTGATTGTGTGGAAATAAGCGGCGAGTGCGAGGGAATGATAGGCTTTTCCATAGACGGCGACAATGGGTTTGGGTATGATCCTTTGTTTTATGTAAATCAAAGAAGTTTTGCTGTGATGGATGACGAAGAAAAAGATTTGATAAGCCACAGAGGTAAAGCAGTGGCAGAACTACTGAAAATATTGCCGAATTTTTTGGCGAAACATAGTGGCCCACAGCAAGGCGATCAGTAGCCATAACGTAGACAGACATGAAAGGATAATATGAAACTAACAAGTAAACAACGCGCAGCTTTGCGCAAAGAGGCAAACGGCATTGTGTCGGTATTTCAAATAGGAAAAGGCGGCATAGACGCTCCTTTGGTGCAAGCTAGTATAGATTGTTTGGCAAAGCGCGAGCTGATCAAAATCAAATTGCTGGAGACATGCCCGGTAGACGCACGAACAGCTGCAAATATCTTGGCCGAAGAATGCAAGGCCGAGGTGGTGCAGGTGATAGGCAGAGTATTTGTTTTATTTCGCAGAAAGAAAAAAGATTCTGAATTTCGTGAGATCTTGAAAAATGCAAAATAGAAAAACACTGATATTTGGCGGAAGTTTCGACCCACCGCATATAGGCCACATGAACCTTTTAAAAAGTGCGGTGGAAATTGTTGAGCCAAATGAAGTGATGGTGATACCGTCAGGAATGTCTCCGCACAAAAAAACCAGCGAGACTGATTGGCATGTGCGCCGCGAAATGAGTGAGTGCTTTTACGATGTTTTCCCAAAACTTGATATCAGCGATATTGAAAACAAGCGCAGCGGAAAAAGCTATACGTATGACACACTATGTACTTTGAAAGAAGCATATCCTGAAAAAGAATGGTACTTATGTATAGGCGAGGATATGCTGGAAAGTTTTGTCACATGGCACCGCTGGCAAGAAGTGATTTTGATGGCGGTTTTAGTGGTGACACGGCGTACGAAGGGCGATAAAGACTTGACAGACGCATTGGAAACGTTGCAAAAAGCAGGCGGCAAGATATTACTTGCACAAAGCGTTGCAGTGCCGGCATCTTCCAGCAATATTCGAAGTATGGTGGCAAATGGTGAAGATATAAGTGACTTGGTACCACCGAAAGTGAAGGCAGTTATCCGTAAACATTGTTTATATCTGTAGTGCTCTGCAGGAGGGATGCGCCCATGACGATGTATGAAGCACAGCAATGCGCAAAGAAAAACTTATCGCAAAAACGATATTTGCACACACAAAATGTGGCAGATTGTGCTCGGAAATTGGCGCTTCGATGGGGTGCAGACCCGGAAAAAACAGAGATGGCGGCGTGGCTGCATGACATAATGAAAGAGATGAACAGAGAAGACTTGTTGCGAATTTTACATCAAGATGATATAATGGCTGGGTCAACCCAGGAAAGGCCACTACCTGTGTGGCATGGCATGTGCGCGGCTATTTATGCAAAGCATACGCTGGGTGTGTGTGATGAAGAAATGCTTTCTGCTATTTCCTGCCACACCACAGGAAAAGCCGACATGACGATACTTGAAAAAGTGGTTTTTTTAGCAGATGCAATCAGCGCCGAAAGAGATTATGACGGCGTGGACAAGCTTAGGGAATTATCTATGCAGGATCTTGATATGGCGGTGGTGGAAATCATGAAAGAAAATATCCGTCATTTGCAAAGAAAAGGAAAAGAACTGGACAATGATACTATAGATGCACTTTCGTATTTAGAAAAAGAAATGAAATTGCAGTAAATGAATTATTAATCCGGAGGAAGATATTTTGAAGCAAGTAAACCGGGATAATTCCGTGGAAGAACAAAAGGTTTCGTTGCAAAACACCATGGAAGAAACCCTAAATAAAAAAGAAGCAAGGCCCAGTATTCCGGGCTATAAAAGGCAAGCAATGCCGCTTAACCGTAATGCACATAAAACAGAAAGCCCTATGCCCAGCGTGCAGGGTGATTATACGGCCAAGTTGCAACCTGAAAATAAAGAAGATAAAAGCATAATAAACAAAGAAGCTGAAGATATAATGAATAAAAAAACTGAGCAAAAGACAAAAATAGAAGAAGGCACACAAGATAATTATCCATCTGCACCACCGCCCAAAAAGAAAAGGCGTGGCCTGAAAATAGCGCTGATATCTTTATTAGTTGTGGTGGCTATTTTAGTGGGCACGGTTTTGTTTATTGTGCAGTGGGCCAGCAGTGAACTGTTTGAAAGTGACGATGTGTGGTCGGGTAGCGTGATAGAAGAAATCCAAACAGAGGCATTGCCGGAATATACAGGCAAAGGCATAGTAGCGGGGCTTGTGTGTGGCATAGCGTATGATAACGAAGATGCCGACGGATATACATCGGATGAAAAAGTCGGCAACACCGACATGATTATGTATGTGATGTTTGACACGGTGAATAACACCATCAACATCTTACAACTGCCACGCGACACTTACATTGGCGAGGATATAGAGTCCGGCCCATACCAGAAAATAAACGGTGTGTATGTCTCGGCAGAAGATCCCACAAAGCGGATGGAAGCCTTGGCCACCACCATTTACGACCAGCTGAAACTGCCGGTAGACTTTTATGTGAAGCTTGATCTTGATTCCATGAAAGCGTTGGTAGATCATATGGGTAGGCTGGATGTGTTTTTAACCCAAGATGTGGTTGATCCTGAAAACCCTGAAAACGTGCTTAGCGCAGGCTGGCAAAGCCTTACAGGTCCTGATGTGGAGTTTGTGGTAAGAAACCGCAACTATCCAAACAGTGACATTACCAGAATGCAAATGCAAATGAGCATTTATTCGGCGCTGTTCCGTGAGTTTAAAGAGCTTACACCCACAGATCTTATGATGTGGATGAGAATATTGCTTTATTATGTAGATGTGGGTGGCTTTGACGATGACATCATGCAGGTGGCAGCGCTGGCTATTGACCTTTTGGAAGTAGAAAGCTCGGATGTGGCAATAATAAGGCCGGCATATGGCGGTAGCCAAGACCCGCGCGGCGATGGCCAAGATTATATTTACTTACTGCCACAAGAAACAGCAGATGTTTTAAACGAATATTTCCGCCCGGATGGGCATATTGTGCCGGTGGAAGAGCTGGACATTCACACATTCCCAACAGCAGAATATGGCACAGCTCCCAGCAGTATAACCACCATAGGCGATATGCAAAACGTGGAAGGCGAGGCACCACCGGATCCGACACCGCCTTCCGAAGTGCAATAGGTGTAATATGAAAAAGGAGTATCATTCTTATCAGTCCGGGCGTATTCGGCGTAAAAATACAAGCGAAGAACATGATACCACCTCAGTTATACAAAATCGTAATAATCATGGTAGTGTGTTTGACTATGACAGCGAATATGATAGGGCGGTAAAAAACAGGCCCGGCAATGTGTTTGACTATGACAGCGAATATGATAGGGCAGTAAAAAACAGGCCCG
>CAYJIC010000080.1:0-8809 GCA_964370155.1 uncultured Oscillospiraceae bacterium | reverse complement strand
GCATCAAAAAACTCCGCCAAGGGTTCTGCGTTGCAAGCACATGGGCCGCCTGCCACCACCAGCGGTGCGTCTTCTCCACGCTCGCTTGCACGTAAAGGAACCCCGCCTAAATCCAGCATGGCTAAAATATTCGTATAACTAAGCTCATATTGCAGGGTAAAGCCCACAATATCAAACTGCGTGAGTGCGTCTTTACTTTCAAGGGTATAAAGTGGTATGTTTTCTTTTTTTAGCTCGTCTGCCATATCCACCCACGGCATAAATGCACGCTCGCACCACACGTTTGGCATAGCGTTCATCAAGTCGTATAAAATCTTCATACCCAGATAACTCATACCCACTTCGTAAGTATCAGGAAAACAAAAAGCAAACCTTACAAGGTTATCTTTTCCTTCTTTAATAATACTGCCGGGCTCGCCACCCGTATATCGTCCGGGTTTTTGTACCCTGGCAAGTACTCTTTCAAGCATTATATTGTTGTTCACATGTCCTCCAAACTCATTCTTCGTCTTCATCGGGTGCGTAGTTTTCAAGCACTTTATCGCCAAACATGTAGTCGTATTGCAGAATATAATGCTCGTTTATCATCTGTGCTTGTTCTTCTGTCATTGTATCGGTATAGCTGCCGTCAGGATTAATGGTGTTTCCACGGGTGCGACCACGTATCTCAGGCAATGTACTTATCAAAAAGTCAAACATTACGGGAGTTTCAAGACCGTAAAGATTCATCATTGTCGGAGATATCTGATATGTGGAAAGTGTACCCAAATCTACCGAACTATCATCAAAATTGCTCCATATCAGCATGGGTGTCTCACGTAGTTTTGGACTGTTTATATCTCCCGGTTCAATATATCCTGTATTCTCAAACAATGTATGTCCGTCGTTCATTGGGTTCATATGATCGCCCCAAAATACCACAATTGTAGGCCTCTCACGTGTGCGAAGATAATCTGTAAGCTTGCCTAAAGCCGCATCCATCTCACGGATACCTGTGGCGCAGTCTTCCAGCTGGCCTATAGTAGATTCTGATATAGTGTCCGGATACTCTGTCACACGTACCAGCTCATCTTCCGGATAATTTAACGGGTCATACGTTGTGTGGTTTTGCATGGTAACGGCATGAATAAACATCGGGCCGTTATCTTCACCTTTTTCTATCTCTTCTATTATCCTGTCCACCATGGCATTGTCTGAAATAAAGCCACGTCGTAATTCAGGGTCTACAAAATCTTCTGAAGAAATAAACTCATCTATACCTAGTTTTGGATATGCTTCGATACGATTCCAAAACTTTTCTCCATACCCGTGTATTGCCATAGTTTGGTAGTCTTTTGTGCTTTTCAGATACTGCGGTAAAGAAAACATGTCGCTTGACATATACTGCTGATACGGCTTAGAGCCGGCAGGTAGCATCTCCATTGAAAAGCCTGTCAGAGCCTCAAACTCCACATCGCATGTGCCGCCGCCAAAACTGGGCGTAAATGCCGTACCATAGGCACCTTCTTGCATTAGCGCATCATAGTTTGCCATCACCGGCTGATCATAAGATATACCCTCAAGCACTCGCACATCCCAAAAACTTTCCGCCATCAAAAATATAATATCGGGATCTTGGCTAAGCTCGCCTCCTGACGCGGCATACGAGTTTTCGTAAAATGCACCGGGTGGTTGCTCAGTTATTTCTTCAGCGATATCCAGCGCAGCGTCTCCGCTATAATTTTGCGGTACCTCAATATCAAGCATACGCAGATTGGTCATAAAACCCGTTATCAAACCATGTGTACGATAATATCTATCTTGCATCCATGGATCTTCAACAATACCAAGCTTTGTCGATACATCTTTTGATAAAAACACACCCATAAACAGCGCAACTAAGCAACATAAAGCAGTAGCCGCCGACACCATACGGATTATTATACCTTTTTTACCTGTTTTTCTGTGTGGGATTTTCACATACACACCAAAAAGTGTCATTAAAACAACAATACCAATACAGGCCCATATCGACACCGGAATTTCCAGCTGTAAGCTACTGCTGATACCCATCATGTCTTTTATCTGAAAAAGGTCCCACGGCAATAGCGGCTCGCCTCGTAGCGCAAGCTTGTAATAAGTCACCGATGCCGGCACAATACCAAATACGCTTACAATTAATACCGCCACAAAGTGAAAGCCTACCGACTGGCTAATAAAAACATATAAAAACAGTAACAGCAAATATCCTAGAAAAAATCCGGGAAATTTTGTTGCAAGTAGTTGCCAAAATCCTGTGCCATAGTCGTTATTTTCCAGCGTACCACGCGCCACCCATTCAAGGCATATCAGCACCACCGCCGGTACAATCACTGTAATCAAAATATTCAAAAACGTGCTTTTCCTGCCAAACAATACCTGTACAATATTTTTAGCAGGTTTATCATTTATAGATACCGGCCCAATTTCTTCATTTATATTCTCTGGAATCATTAAAATTTTCCTTTCCACTATTAAAAACAACAAACTCAATTATATCCACTTTCACATAAAAAAACAATCAAAGTTTTTTAACTGTTATTAAATTTTTATTATCCTGTCATCAGATTGTTTCACAAATTGATGTAAATAATGTATAATAAACAAAAACAAACGTTAAAAGCAGGTGATTATAAATGTATCGTAATATATTGTTTGATATTGGTGGCGTGGTGGTAGACTACAGTCCAAAAGATTTTCTTGTGGATAAATTTTATAATGAGCGCACAGAAAAACGACTATACGACGCAGTGTTTGGTAGTCCTGAATGGAAAATGCTGGACAACGGCGTCATTACATGGGAGCAAGCATACGAAATATTCATGAAACGTGGTCAAAACCGCGGCATGGCTTTTGAAATGCGCACTGTTTTAGATGAATGGACCGACATGCTAACCACACGCAATGCCACCGTAGCATTGATGCGAACCTTTAAAAAGAGAGGTTTAGACTTGTACTACCTCTCAAATATGCCCAAAGAGGTGTATGCGTTTTTGCAAAACAGAAAATTTTGGCCGTTGTTCGAAGGCGGAATTTTCTCCTATGAAGTAGGTATATCAAAACCTGATGTTGAAATTTTTCACCTAGTATTAAAAAAATACAACCTTGATCCCGGAGAGACGATTTTTATTGACGACATGCGTGAAAATGCCTCGGCTGCATTCGAGGCCGGCATCACAGGCATACCGTTTACTAACGTAAAGAATTTATGTAAAATGCTGGTCACATACGGTGTAGAAATATAGTATCATACCATTTAAGCATACATACCACAAACAAAATGAACCGACATTAAATGTTAGCCGCTTGAGCATAACATATAATGTCGGTTCAATCGTTTTATATATATGGTTTTCTACCATAAAAACATAATAACTACTCTGACAGAAATATCCATTATGAACGATGTATTAACAAAAAATCGCTTTTAATGCCTGTGGTGTTTCAACACTATAAACAAGTTTTCAACCATAAAAATAGTGAATTTTCGTCATTTCTCACACAGGATGTTAGATAAAAATGTAAGATTTTACAACAAACACGCATATTACTGTTGAAAACTACTTCAGTTCCACAACTGTCACTCCATCTTCGCCTTCGCCATATTTTCCCAAACGATAATTTTTCACATGTTTATGTCCTTTAAGATGCTGGGTAATGGCGGCGCGCAAAGCTCCGGTTCCTCGCCCGTGAATGATATACACTGTGCCCATTTTATTCATGATGGAAGCATCCAAAAACATATCGGTTTCAAACAATGCTTCTTCCACTGTTTTTCCAAGCAAGTTTATCTCAGACTGTGCCCCGCGCTGGTTTAGTGGCGTGGAATTTTGTGTAGTGGTCTGGCCACCTTTACCTTTTTTGCGATATTTGGGCTGTGCCTTGTCTATTTTCGGCATGACAGACAAATCTTCAACGGCATATTTTGCACGTATTGCACCAATACGAAGTTCTGCTTTGCCGGATTTATCCGGAAGTTTTGTGATAGTGGCCGACTTTTCAAGTTCCGGCACCCACACTTCTTGCCCAACAACCACACTTTCCAGTGGTATAAACTCTATCGGCGCACTTACCTCGCCGTCTTTTGCTTTCTGCATCAAACCTTTTGCGTCTTGACGTATTATCTGCCTGGCACGCTGAGCTTTCTGTGCGTTTGCGACACGTTTATCTTTCTCAAGACGTTTCATCTCATCCACAAGCTCGTATGCAGTATTCTGCACATCGTCTGCCAACGCTTTTGCCGCACGTCTTGCCGCATCAAGTTCGTTTTGGCCTTGCTGTATCAGCTCGTCTCTTTTCTTTTTTGCTATTTCCAGTTGGTTATCGGCAGCATATCTCAGTTCTTTCAGTTCTTCTTCCTGCTTTTGATATTCAAGCTTTAAATCTTCCAGTTGACTCAGCACCACTTCAAACCGTCGCTGTTCGCTGGATAAATGTCCTTTAGCTTTTTCTATCACCGATGCCGAAAGGCCCAGCCTCTCACCGATTAAAAACGCATTGCTACGTCCGGGCACACCCATAATAAGCCTATATGTAGGGCGCAAAGTTTCAATATCAAACTCACTTCCGGCGTTTTGCACACCTTTTGTGTCAAGGGCAAATAGTTTCAGTTCGGCATAGTGGGTAGTTCCCATCACCAGCGCCTTTGCCTCTCGCAGGTGCTCTATGATAGACACCGCCAGCGCTGCACCTTCGGCAGGGTCTGTCCCAGCACCCAACTCGTCCAAAAGTACCAGCGATTTATCATTCACGCACGTTAAAATCTCGGTGATGTTTTTTATATGCGCCGAAAATGTAGACAAGCTTTGTTCTATGCTTTGTTCATCGCCGATATCTACCAAAATATCTTTAAACACGCACACTGAAGAATCGTCTGCTGCCGGAATAAGATACCCCATCTGCGCCATAGCTGATAATAATCCTGCCGTTTTTAGGCTAACAGTTTTACCGCCGGTATTTGGGCCTGTGATGATAAGTGTATCATATTCTTTACCAAGGCTGATATCCACCGGCACCGCCTCATCAGGATTAAGTAAAGGGTGACGAGCCTTGTTAAATGAAAAACACTGTATATCGTTCACTTTAGGGCATACTGCACGCATAGAAAGTCCCAGTGTCGCTTTTGCAATTCGGATATCCACTTCAAGCATTGCGTCCCATGAGGCTTCAAAAAGTGGGGCTATGTCTGTAACACTTGCGCTAAACTCGCCCAAAATACGTTCCATTTCAGCCTGCTCCGAAGACTTAAGCTGCATAATTTTAGCGTTTTGCTCCACCACAGCGGCCGGCTCCACAAACAGTGTTCCTCCCGTTTGTGACACATCGTGAATAACGCCCGGGATTTCACTGCGTGATTCGGCTTTCACGGGCACAACATACCGCCCGTTACGAATTGACACCAGCGCCTCTTGCAAGTGGTTTGCATGACCGGGATTCTTCACCACCGCATCCAACTTGTCCCTGATAGCGTTTTCCTCACTGCGAATTTTCCGCCTCAGTGTATACAGCTCATCGCTAGCAGTATCCGCCATTTCGGTGTCGGATAATATCGCTTCGGTGATACTTTTTTGCAAATGTGGCTGTGGTGTTATTGAAAAAAACAAATCATCCATCTGAGTGGACTGTTGTGTAGTTTCGTCTATTCTGTCGGCAAACCAGTTACTAAGCGTGTTGAAATTATAAAGCGCAGTGGCTACATTCAACAGCTCTGCCATGCTTAGTATGCCACCTTTTACTGCACGCAACACCGCCATGTCAGCCTCAAAACAAGAAGATATCCGAGGCGTACCGTTTGTAAGTAAAATTTTAGCAACTACATCCGTTTGTCCCAATAAGTACCTTACATGGGAAGGCTCTGTAAGCGGCATTTCAACCTGCATACGTGTTTTTGCCTCGGGACATACCGCCCGATCTGTAGCCATTGCAACTATTTTATCCAGTTCTAAATTCAAAAGATGTTTTCTGTCCATATTACTTCCTTATTTACTTCTTTTCACAAGCTGTTATGTGCTGTAAAACAAATCATAATGTAGCTTTCAAATACAAAATATTATAATATACTTTGCAAGAACGGCAAAGTCTTTGGTGCATAATCTGTGTGCTCCAGCAAATATCCCTCGGCTATTCGTGACAGCGACAAAATGCTATCGCCTTTAAGTGTAAAGTCAAAAACCTTGCCAGTGTCGCTCAGCACAATATAACGTAGCGCCAACAGTGCAGCCGGGCCTATGTTCACAAGTAACCCTCGCTCCTCAGCGCAATCTCCACACAACAAAAAACCTTCCGATGTATCGAAAAGAAAATCTCCCCCATCGTATTTTCCACACGACCTACAAGCAAGCACATCCGGCATATATCCACTTTCGGCCATGGCGCGAAGCTCAAACACTGTTTTCACCACTCGTGCGTCTCTTTTGCCGTGGCTAAGCATATACAGGCAGTTCAACGTCAATTTCAGCAGCCTTGAACCTTCGTCTTCTCCGGGTGAAAAAATACGTAAAATTTCTGCCATGTACGCGGCCAAGGCTATCCCCTCGATGTTTTCACGCAAGCCAAAAAACACCTCGATAGGCGAAGCTTCGTCTACCGAATACATCTTTTTTCCTTGATACAGCGTCCATTCAGAATAGCAATAAAGCCCAGACGCCGAAAATAGGCGACTGCTTGGCCTAAGGCTACCCTTGGCCGACACAGACAATATACCATGGTTTTGGGTAAGTAGTGTCAAGATACGGTCGTGCTCTCGCAGTTTCACCTCGAAAAGCACCAAACCCTTATCGGTGATTCTCATGTTTTAAAGCCCATACGATTCAACAAAGTGTCGTTATCACGCCAATTATCCCGTATTTTTACCCAACACTGCAAATTCACTTTTGTGCCTAGTAAGTCTTCAATCTCGATTCTTGCCGCCGAAGCAATGCGTTTCAGCATCTGCCCGTTTTTGCCTATTACCATGCCTTTGTGCGACTTTTTCTCACAGTATATCGTCACATCAATATCTATTACATCACTGCCTTTTCGTTCTTTAAAGCGTTCCACTTCAACGGCTATTCCGTGCGGTATCTCTTTTTGCATACATATCAGTACCTGCTCACGTAAAAGCTCTGCCACCAGCACTTTTTCAGGCTGATCTGTAAACAACTCGCCGTCAAAAAAGTGAACTTCTCTCACGGCTTGCTCCGATAAAAGTTTAAGTAGTTCATCGCATCCTTCGCCTGTATCAGCACTTGTAACTACCACTTTACGGAAAACTCCGGTATCGGTGAGCTCTGCCACACGCTCAAGCAATACATCGCCTTTTTGTATGGTGTCTGCTTTGTTTACCACTGCTATGGCGTAGCTATTTCTAAGCGAGTTCATCATCTCGTGCTCCACTTCATTCAGCTCGCCTTTGGGCTCAAAAAGCATGACACTGACGTCGCCGCTTGCCAAAGATTCCTCCGCTGCTTTCATCATGCGATGCCCAAGCTTTGTATGAGGTTTATGCAGGCCCGGTGTATCATAAAACACATACTGAACCGCACCTTTTGTTAAAATCCCCGTGACTTTTGTTCTGGTAGTTTGAGGTTTGTTTGTTACGATAGCAGTTTTTTGTCCCACTAAACGATTCAGTAACGAAGATTTGCCTACATTGGGACGTCCTATTATAGTTGCAAATACCGAAAATGTATCCGAAGTATATCCATCTTGATGACTCATATATAATCCTTTCCGAGAAAAAGTAAATCATAATATTGTTTACATAGCAAAACACCGAATAATATCGGTTATCTATTTATTATACATGTTTTTTGAAGTAAATGATATCTAAATATATCTTATTTTTTTACGCTTTTATTCCCAAAGAAGAAAACAAACCATACGCTGAAAGTTAAAGAGCATAGCAACAACACTAAACGCAACCAAAAACCACTAAGCCACATTATGATTTCTGTAATAATATCTATGTCCCAAAAAAGTAAAAAGCCACAAAACACAGTACTGATACAAAAAACCAGCACCGCTCCTGCGGCTACATCTTTTATAAAACGAGCATCATTATTTTGTGTTTGTATTAGTTTGTCTACAAACCGTTCTACCGCTGTGTTGACAAGCTCTAGCGCCAACACTCCACCGATGCATAAGTACATCACGGCATACTCCACCGCGCTAAGTGGATAAAATGTAGAAAAAAACAACACATATCCACCCACGCATAAGTGAAATCGCATATTTCGCTCTTGTTTTACTGCACTTAAAATACCTTGCCAAGCGTATACAAATCCCAGTAAAAAAGCTTTCATGTTTTATGCGTCCTGTTGAGCATAATACGAAACAGTGCGAGGTAGGCCTAGTTTATGTAGCGCAAACTCTTCTTTTTCACGCATATGTACCGCTTCCATGCCACCTATCTCATGATCATATCCAAGCAAATGGTACATGGAATGCACTGCAAGAAACGCCACTTCACGCTGCAGGCTGTGCCCATAAATATTAGATTGTTCTACTGCTTTTTCCATTGAAATCACAATATCGCCCAACATCACAGCATTTGTTTCTTGGTTCAAGTCATATTTGCCATCGTTTCCAAGCGGAAAACTCAACACGTCCGTGGGGTTTGGTTTACTCCTATATTGTTTGTTCAAACGTGCAATTTCCTCATTATCTACAAAAGTCACACTAACCTCTGCGTTGTAGGGAAACTTCTCCAGTTCAAGCACGGCGTTACAGCTGCGCCTAATAAGGATACGCAACCCTGAGGGAATTTTTATCGTCTTTTGTTGGTTTGTAATATGTACTTTGTGAGCCATTT
>CAYJIC010000079.1:0-8958 GCA_964370155.1 uncultured Oscillospiraceae bacterium | reverse complement strand
GCCCGGGTCTGCAAAACCCGTATTCGGCAGTTCAAATCTGCCCGGCACCTCCAAACAATAATTAATGCGGTGAAATACCCGCATTTTTTTGTGTATAAAAATATCTAAAGGTGGGTGTGTTATCATGAAAAAAAACGCTGTATTATGGGTGTGTATAGCCAGTCTCGTTGTGCTGGGTATGGCTTTTATTTTTAGCATGTACAGATATATCACGCTGGCAGATAGCCTACAAACCATGCTGGCATACTACCAATCAGAGACCGAATACTTGCAAGAAGACTTGTCTGAAATCCAAAACGAACTAGATATCGCCACACAAACCATTAGTA
This sequence comes from uncultured Oscillospiraceae bacterium, assembly GCA_964370155.1. Classification (GTDB taxonomy): domain Bacteria; phylum Bacillota; class Clostridia; order Oscillospirales; family Ruminococcaceae; genus JAAYCI01. Next base: position 8,629 of record CAYJIC010000079.1, on the reverse strand, counting down.
AACTTGAAGATGAGATTGAGGTGTTGAAAACACCGGTCATCCCGGACAGATACGTCATCGCGGTTGATAACATACAGCAAAACCCCGAACTTCCAAACGGGTGCGAAGGAACATCACTAACCATCCTTTTAAACTATATTGGGTTTGATGCCGACAAAGTAGACATTTGCACAAATTATGTTCCACTTGGTGAATTTACTACAGGAGCCAATCCACATGAGCATTATTTGGGCGATCCACATGGGGCAGGGTGGTACGTATATGCCGAGCCTATCATCACTGCTGCTGAAAACTATATAGCGGCATCTGACAGCGCCGAACACTATGAAGTAAAAAACCTTACAGGAGCCACCAAAGAAGAGCTTATCACACAGCTGGGCCTCGGAAACCCTGTAGTGGTATGGACTACGCTGGATTTGCACAGCCCGGGCGTGCGTGGCGGCCCTGAAACTATAGATGGCCCTGCATACACAAACCTTCATTGCGTTGTGCTGGTAGGATATACCGAGACACAGTTTCTTTTTGCAGATCCACTTCAAAGTGCGCGATATACGGAAATTAGCCAAGATGCATTTATGACAAGTTTTGAATCTATAGGAAGCCAAGCCGTGACAATAGAAAAAGTGGTTATAGAAGGATAATGGAAAATAAGCTATGACTGAAAGAGAAAAAATGCTTGCAGGAGAGCTATATAACTGTGGAGATGCCGAGCTTTTAGATATGTGGCATAAAGCAAAAAACTTAATTAGAGATTATAACAATTTAGATTCTGAAAATCTTTGCGCTAAAAAAGATATACTTAAAAAACTGCTTGGTGGAATGGGTGAAAACTTGTGGATAACTTCACCGTTTTACGTTGACTATGGCAATAATATTTATTTTGGAAATAACTGTGAAGTAAACATGAACTGCACCTTTTTAGATGATAATAAAATCACCATAGGGGATAATGCACTGATTGCACCTAATGTTCAGATATATACGGCTTTTCATCCTACGAATTCCGCTGATAGATTTGGTGCTGTGCAAAAAGATGGTAGCTTTGAATTTTGTAAAACTCAAACAGCTCCTGTGATCATAGGGGATAATGTATGGATTGGTGGCGGAGCAATTATTATGCCGGGTGTCACCATAGGCGATAATGTAGTTATCGGAGCGGGAAGTATTGTAACAAAAGATATCCCTGCCAATAAAATAGCCTTTGGAAATCCGTGCAAAGTAGTGAAAGACAACTAGCTTATACTTTTTTTATAAGATGGTATTATTTGTTAGACGCTTTTAAAATACAATTAATTGACACAAGGGTAGAGTGGTGCTATAATAAATATACAAACAACATGTTTGTTTTATTTTTCAATAGTTGTAATTTCGCTAAATAAGAATTTAACGAAATTCAGGGAAGGAATTATCTTATATGAGCACTTATTATAACCCTGCAAATCCTTCAAAGCTTTCTTACGATGATTGTCCTGAGATCGCAAAGGATTATCTTAACTATATGTTAACCATTCGTGGGCTTTCTCCACGCACCGTGAACGCTTATTATATCGATCTGCGCACCTTCTTTAAATATCTTGTTCGTTCCCGTGGCATTGTTTCTGAAACTATTGATTTTGATAAAACAGATATTTCTTTTATTGATATAGGCTTTGTTGCGCAAATTAACAAAAAAGAAATTTTAGAGTTTTTATTTTATGTCACACAAAACCGTGCAAACTCCGCCTCAACAAGATCGCGCAAAATATCCAGCCTTAAGGGATACTTTAAATATATGTGTGGAAGAACCGGCAGATTAGACAAAAATCCAATGGACGATATTGAGATGCCATCGCAGAAAAAAAGGCTGCCGAAATACCTTACTTTAGATGAAAGTATGACATTGTTAAATAATATACAAAGTGATTTCATCGAGCGTGATTATTGCATTTTAACGTTATTTTTAAATTGTGGTATGCGCTTATCCGAACTGGTGTTTTTAAATAGTACTGACATTAAAGATGACACAATTCGGGTGATTGGTAAAGGTAACAAAGAGCGTATCGTTTACTTAAACGACGCTTGCCTTGCGGCTTTGAAGGACTTATTGGGTGCAAATCAAAAGCTGGAAAATGTGAAAGATAAAAAAGCATTGTTCGTATCGAAAAAAACCAAAAAGCGTTTATCGGCGCGACGCGTACAGCAAATTGTGGAAAAGTGTCTTGATACGGCAGGGCTTTCTGAAAAAGGATATTCAGTACATAAGCTGCGCCATACAGCTGCTACGTTAATGTATCAGCATGGCGGCGTGGATATGTTATCGCTAAAAGAAATATTGGGACATGTGGATGTATCAACCACGCAAATATACACACACCTTGACTCGGCACAGCTAAAAAAAGCGGCTGCTTCTTCCCCATTGGCGCGTGTTAAAAAGTCACAAAAAAAATAATAAGTATTCTCTGTCATACAAAAACATCTTAGAAACCACAAGTTTTCTAAGATGTTTTTAACGTTATATAGTATATTATTCGCTTATTGCAAGAGCTGCCTGAATCGCAATGGAGCACTCTAGACGAATTTTTTCGAGCTGACAAGACAGCTCATATGGTTTTAATATAGACCCACAAAAACTATAATTATTAGCGTTACACCCGCCACTACAAAATAGTTTTGCCCAGCAATCAAGACATTCTGTTTTGTTTAAAAGATGTGCGTCAGCAAAGGTTTCTTTAATATCTCCACGTGTGATACCATCATCCACTGAACCCATTAAAAACTCTGTTTGGCCTACGAACTGATGACATGGATACAAGTCGCCGCTTGGTGTAACGGCTAAATATTCGTTACCGCTGCCACAGCCTTTCAGCCTTTTTATTGCACATGGCCCGTTTTCCAAATCCAACATAAAGTGAAAGAAATTAAAGTTGTCTTTGCGCTTAGTGCGTCTTTCAATAAGCTGATGCATCAGGTTTTCATATGCTGCTTCAATGGCGGGAATATCTATATCACGGATGGTATAGTCCTCGGTTTCAGGCCCGATAACAGGCTCTACCGATATTTGATCGAATCCAAGCTGATGCATCAAAAGTACATCGGCATCAAAATCAGTGTTTTCACGAGTGTATGTGCCACGCACATAATATTCTTTATCACCGCGGTTTTTTACTAGTTTTTGGTATTGAGGCACAATCACATCATACGATCCTTTGCCGCTTACCGTGGGTCGCATATAGTCGTTTATCTCCTTGCGCCCATCTAAAGACAACACAACATTGCCCATTTCTTTGTTTATATACTCGATTCTATCATCGTTCAAACCCAGGCCATTCGTGGTAACTGTAAAGCGAAAACACTTGCCAGCATCTTTTTCTTTTTCTCTTGCATAGGCAACAGTTTGTTTTACCACATCGAAATTCATCAATGGTTCCCCACCGAAGAAATCCACTTCAAGATTGCGACGTTTTCCACTTTTTTCTATAAGCATATCAATGGCTTTTTTTGCAACTTCAATAGACATCAGCTCACGATTACCGCCAAAATCACCGGTAGCGGCAAAGCAGTATTTGCATCGTAAGTTGCAATCGTGCGCTACATGCAAGCACATTGCTTTTACCGGCGACGCACCTAACTGATCCTCGAATTCGCTATAGCTGTCGTCTGCAAACAACAACCCTTGTGATATCAGATCTTTTATCTGCTCAAAAGCATCTGTTGCTTCTTTTGCAGTGAAGCCCAGTTTCTGCATCGCTTGCATTTTTTCTTCTGCAAGGCCTTTTTTTGCAAATATCTCTTGTGTTGCATCAGATAAAAGTGCATAAGCAGGCTCACTCAGTATATGCACAGCGCCGCTGCCAACATCTAAGGCAAGTAAAATATCAGCACGTTTAAAACAATGGACCATGTTGTTCCTCTTTTCAGTATTTCTAATATATACGCCAAAAAACAAGAGGCGGAATGTCCGCCTCTTGTTAGTTTAATCTTATGCTTGCTTTGTGTTCTCACACTTTTGATTTGCCACTGTACAAGAAGTTTTGCATGCAGATTGGCAAGATGTTTGACATTCGCCACATCCGCCTTTGCAGGCTGATTCTTTTAAATTTTTACTGTGAATAGTTTTTACATGTTGCATTATAATATCTCCTCGGCTTTATTTATTTTTGGCTATCGTCTTTATTGCCACCGAAAAGGCCACTGAAAAATCCTTTTTTCTCTTCGCTTGGTGCCGCAGTGCTTGTTGTAGCGATATCACCTTCAGGATCCATGTTCAGCTTGCCCACATCCTGAATAGCCCAACGTTTCATTCTGAGACGTGAACGCTCGCCGGCAGTTTCAATCACAAACGAGTCTTCTTTTAAGCTTACCACACGGCCCACAATACCGCCAATAGTAGTAATTTCGTCTCCGATTTCAATGGAAGAACGTAAATCTTTTGCCTCTTTTTCTTTTTTCTTTTGAGGACGAATCATTAAGAAATACATCGCGGCAAACATCACGCCAATCATAATGATAAAAGAATAGTTCCCAAATATATCCGTTGTAGTTAAAAATGCGAAATTCATCATTACCTCCTTAAAGCTTAAACAGCTTTATAAATTATACCTAACTTTACTCAATTATGCAAGGGTTTTCACATGTTTTTTTAGGTTGAATTTATGTAGTTGCAAAAGCCAACATAAAATAACCATGTAAAAAATTAACGCCAGACCCAAAATGGATCCAGCGTTAATTTGGAGCGGCCAACGAGGCTCGAACTCGCTACCTCCACCTTGGCAAGGTGGCGCTCTACCAGATGAGCTATGGCCGCAAAACGTTGTTTGTGTCACTTGGCAACAAAATATATTTTAACTCATGAATTAGATTTTGTCAATAGTATTTTCTAAAACTTTTATATATAATTATTTTTGTTTTGCAAGCCTTGTATTTTGAATTAATACTAAAGATGCAAACAACACACATGTAGGAATAGCCAAGGCGTAGTGATAGCTGCTCCATCCGGTAGATAATATCAGTGAAAGCATCTGCCCTAAAACAGGCACAAAAACCACTATTGCACGCTTGTTTTTATAAGCTATCGACATCATGACAGCAAAAACCATCAAAAGAGTGTACGCACCTATACGCCAAAATACCCAAATAAACGGCGCATATTTGCTCATGTTTATATATGTGGTAATTAGCTGTGTCACAACAGGCAAATCTTGCCTTGGCGGCGCCATAGCTAGCCAAGCAGACGAGTCTTCTTCATTAAGGGTAAGCTCGGGCGAAATATGCGCCAGCGGGGCGTTTACAGGATAGCTCACATCCCAAAGCAAGGAGTTTCTGGCCAAAACTGTCCGCGTCATGATGCCTGGGTTGTTAACAAATGTATCAAGGTACTCTAAAACAAAAGCAGGCATTCCTTGTGTAAGCGGCTGCGGTACATGCGGATAAAACGCCCATGATGGATGATAATTATATTCAGGGTCATCCCCCATCAAGACATCTACTGTATTTTGTGCATCTTCACTCAATGTGCCACCGGCTACATGCACACCTATCATGTCTTGGCCAAGTCCAATGTATTCACCACCGGGTGTGACGGGCAAAACACCAAAAAACGGCTTGCCGATAACTAAAAATGTTATAGTCAACACACCTGCTATCAAAGAAGCTGAAACCATTTTTTTCGTACGCATCACCACCGCAATAACAACAGCTCCACAAACAAATGGCACCAATCCGTTTTGCCTCAAAAGTGCCACAAAAACAAGACACACCACAAGTTCGATGTATATAAAAACATTCATGTATCGTTTGTTATAGTGTTCACTCGGGAAAATCAGCTTTGCAAAAAGTATACACATCCAAAATAAGCTGAGTGAATATGGTATGTCTTTCCATATAGTTACTAGATGAATCATATTTTGAGGCACAGCACAAAATATAGCAGCCGAGCCAATACACAATGCAGGCGACAAACCTTTATAGTAAAGATATCGCATACCGCCGGCCATTATCGTTGCCGCCATAAGTATTTGCGCTGTCACCACAAAAGCCGGGTGATTAAACACAGAGAGCAAAGCGCGTAATAACAATGTGTGGAAGGGTGCCTGCCAATCGGTAAGCGGGGATATACCCAGAGCTTGCTCAAATTGAACCACAGTGTCTACCGAGGCAATGCCTGGAAAATACGCTAAAAGATATACAGCGCCTGCAACAACTAAACCGGCAAAAGATACCCAAAATACCATATTTGACTGCTTTTTTGTTATTTCGTGTTCACGAACAGGTTTTTCAAACAGATAAACAAAAAGCGAAATAAAGCAAAAAGCAAAAGGAAAAGCCCAAACAGTTAAAATTAGTACTTTCAAAATATTGCTAAGCACAAAAGAATGCTCTAATAATAGCGAACCACCCACCGCGAACGATGTGTAAAGACTGCCGATACATGAAAGTATCCCAAACTTTTTATTGCCCAGCTTTTCCTGTAACGCAGAAAAATGTGCCGCAGTATATTGCGAAGCAAGCAAAGTAGCCACTAAAAACAGTATGCGTAGAAATAACAAAAGGTGAGTATCGCCGTAGGAATATGGCTCTACTACAATGTCAAACACCAGTAAAATACATATCATAAGCGACAAAATCGACAATGTCGCTACCGGTCGCAGATATATATCTTTTGCCTTTTTTAGCATGTTATTTCCTCACATTTAATCTATCTTAAATATTTCTACAATGTATTATATCAGCAAAACAGTGCTCCGTCTGCACAAAACACTTTTTCTCTCATCACGCCGGCTGCATTTGCCGAAAGCAAAAACTCATTTTCAAGGTATTGCGTAAGCAGTGCCGGACTATAGTGGTTTTGACTACCTGCCGGAAGACGCACTAAAAATGCATCACCGGTTTCATTTATATCAAGAGCAGGCAGTACTTCTTTTAAGTTTACATCCGTTTTGGTGCGTTTGGTTGTTCGCACCACCATCGCTTTTTCTTTTTTTGCATACTGATCCGCAATATTCTGCAGCTCATTGCTTGGAATAATATCTTCTGGATATGTGATGCAATACTCTGCCACCGTTATCTCATCTGCTTTTTTCTTCGGTAGCAAAATTGCCGACACATCAATTCCGCTCGGTAAAGCGTCATTCAATGGTTTCACAAACATGCTGAAATCTGTTTCTTCACTTTCGGTTTTCACGTCTACACTTTCGCATTTGCTTTGATGAAGCAGCGGTAGCGGCAAGGAAAAACTCATGTATATATGCGGGTTAAAACCTTGACTCCACCACACAGGTAGCCCACTTTTGCGCAGACCTCGAGACATCACCCTTTGTAGGTCTAAATGGCTGATGTATGCCGCAGTTTTTGTTTTTGTGAAAAATATTCTAAGGAGCTGCAACACAAACACCTCCTCCGGTAAACTCTGATGCACCACATGCCGAACATTGCTTGTTACACGGCGGTGTAACCTCGGCAGTGCAGGCTTTTTTGTATTCATTTTGTAAAAATTTCGTATCAACACCATAATTCATATGGCTCCATGGTGTCACTTCATTTTGTGGGATACTGCGGTTTGCATAAAAGTACGGAGATATCCCAAGGTCGTCAAACGTTTTCATCCATACATCGAATAAAAACTGGTCATCCCAACCATCAAAGCGACATCCGTTTTTATACGCTGCCTCCAGCACATCACAAAGACGCCTATCCCCTTTTGCAAACACTGCTTCCAAAAAGCTGATATTACTGTCGTGATATTTCACCGATATTTTTCGGTTTCCACGCACGCACGAAAGCAGATACGCCTGCTTTTCTTTCAAGGTCTCCATGCTATCCTGAGCACACCACTGAAAAGGCGTCATAGGCTTTGGCACAAAACACGCCACACTGATAGACACCTTTACCCCACCGCCTCTGCGCTGTGTTTTCGGCATCTCGTAAAACCAGTCTACCACACGCTGTGCAGTATCGGCAATACCTTTAATATCTTCCATTGTTTCGGTGGGTAGCCCCATCATGAAATACAGTTTTACAGAAGTATATCCCGCGGCAAATGCCATCTTACATGTGCGCTCAATTTCTTCCTCGCTTACGTTTTTGTTTATCACGTCTCTGAGACGCTGTGTGCCGGCCTCAGGTGCAAATGTGAGCCCACTTTTACGCACTTTAGTGATTTTTTCAGCCAAGCTTTGGGTGAAGTTATCCACACGAAGGCTGGGTAAAGCCAAATTTATATGGTTTGGCAAGCTCCATTCGTTCATTTTATCTATCAGTTCTTCCAGTTGGTCATGATCAGATGTAGACAAGCTGACAAGGCTTATCTCCTCGTATCCTGTGCTTTCACATAGGTTTTTACCACATTCGTTCAACATATCGGCGCTACGCTGGCGCATAGGACGATATAAAAAACCTGCCTGGCAAAACCTACATCCACGCACACATCCACGCAACACTTCAATCTGAGCCCTATCATGTACAGCACCTACCATAGGCACCACAAAATCTTCCGGCGGCATAAACTTATCAAAATCAGAAAGTAACGCCTTTTTCACAGGCTGCGGCGCGCCGTTTTTTGCCTCGATAGCTTTTATCGTCTCGTCTTTGTTATAGCTCACATCATATAAAGAAGGTACATACACTCCGGGTATTTCGCACAAAATACGAAGTA
>CAYJIC010000078.1:0-9031 GCA_964370155.1 uncultured Oscillospiraceae bacterium | reverse complement strand
AGACTGTCACCATGCTGGAGAGGCTTGACGATAAAGCCGAATATCAAGACATGCTAGACTACCTGGGTGAAGAAGGCACGACGGCACTGGCTGTAGAGGCTAATCATGACGATTCTATTTACGGTTATCATACACATATCCCTAATACTGTGGTAGGCAGCGGCAACAACGCCGCACAAATTCGAGCCGATTACTTCACACTGATGTTTACAGAGCCGCTGGTATATTGGGATGTAAAGATGGATTTCTGGGCACGCACGTTAGGCGCCAGCCAGCCACTATCGGCCGGGGAATATGACTACAACAGAGATGGGCGCATGGACGAGTTTGGATTTTCCGATACAGAAAGACGTGAAGATTTCCATCAAAGCTATGTAAGCTTTATGGAATCGGCAACAATTCTGCGCACACCATGGATTTTGTTTTTGTTGGCGCTTGGGATACTGATGGGCGCAAGATACATGAAAGCTATTCCGCCCGAAACATTTTCAAGGCTTCGTATAGTATATGGTGTGGCAGTGTTTTATTATGTGTCGTTTTTAATAACCACCCAAAGTCATGAGTTTAGATATTTCTTTATCCCACTGGTGCTATTGTATATCGTAATAGCCGGAAGTATGGGAGGCCTAGTGGTGAAAACGAACCCACTTTTCAAAAAGGCCGACCCAAAAGAATGATAGTAAGGCATACCACAAAGAACAAAATCACAAAGGACAGCTATGAAAAACCCGTTACTTAACATCAAAAAACAAAAAGATATCACACCGGCTTTATGTGTGATATTAGGGCTTTGCTTACTTTGTGCGAAACTGATACTTTCAAGATCTCAGCAAGTGTTCTTGTGGCCGGAAGAAGCGCTACTTGACGACATGACAATGTACAATGCGGCAGTGTCTATCACACAGGGAGAGTGGCTGGGCGAATACGGATACCTCACCCTTGCAAAAAACAGCTTTTTTGCGCTGTGGTTGGCCGCTGTGCATATGCTGGGCCTTCCGTTTTTGCTGGCCGCACAAATAATGTGGGCGACAGCATCTTTAGCAGGAGCAGCGTGTATATCGCCTGTTTTGACAAAAAACTGGCAAAAATTAGCACTTTTTGGTATATTACTGTTCAATCCGGCATCTTTGGCAAACCCGGATACTGTGGGTGGTATATACCCAGTTGGTTTCACATCACGGGTTTACAGAGACAGTATTTTTCCGGCACTGTGTTTGCTTGTGGTTGCGGGCATGGTAGGCTTTGCGCTGAGATATAAAGAAAAGCCAAGGCACTGGTTAGGCTGGCTACTGATGGCAGGGCTTAGTCTGGCGGCATGCTGGTTGTGCCGTGAAGACGGATGGTGGATATTGCCGTTTGTGGTATTCATAATGCTCTTAGTGGCGTGGGGCCTGTGGCGCAGCAGGGATATGGCAAAAAAAGAAAAGGCAAAGCGGGTATTGGCACTACTACTGCCAATAGTTTTGCTTTTGGCAGGTGTTTCAGCCTGGGCAGGCATGAACAAAGCTGTATACGGTAGCTTTATTACAAACGATTTTTCCACCGGAGAGTTTGCCGACGCATACGGAGCAATGACACGGATAGAACACGAGGACTGGGACCCGAAAATTGCAGTGCCACGTGACGTGCGTATGCAGCTGTATGAACATTCGCCGCTGGTTGCAGAGCTTGAGCCGCTTTTAGAAAGCGAGTGGTATCTGGGAAGGTATGCAGGTGAAGATGAAAACGCTGACTATTCCTCGGGTGCGTTTTATTGGGCGCTCAGGGAAGCGGCGTCAGAGCTTGGATACTATGACACGCCACAAAAATCTGCCGAATATTTCTCGCAGGTGGCAGCGGAAATAAACGCACTTTGTGATGAAGGTGTTTTGAATGCCACGGCAGCGCGTAGCTCGGTTAGTCCGCCGATAAAACCACAATATGTTTTACCTGTGTTGGTAGAGGGATTTTATGGCATGTGGTTTTCAGCCACCTTCATGCAATGTGATGTGGAAAGTATTTTCAGTCCACATTCAAACGATGTTAAGTTTTACGAAGAAACTATTCTGCCGATGGAAGATTTTCTAGGCGAAAAAGTATTGCGGACAACAAAAGAAAACAGCACAGAACCATACTACAATTTATTCCAACGAATGGCATATGCAATATTTTCAATAGTAAGGTTTGTGTATAGCATAATCACGCCGATAGTTTTTTTACTGGCGCTAGTATGGATGGCATGGCAGGGCCTGGATATATGGCGAAAACTGCGCCGTAAAGAAAACGCAGGGGATCAAGGCTTTGTTTGGATGCTGATGTTGGGCCTTTTGATGTGCATGTTTTTGCGTAGTTTCATGGTAGCGTTTGTAACGGTGTCCAGCTTTCAGATAGGTACCTTTGTGATGTATCTTGCCAGTATTCATCCACTGATGCTTATATTTTCATTTGTGGGTAGTTGTCAGTTTTTGATGTTACTGAACAAAAGGCGCTTGCGGCGCTAGGCCACAATAGGCGAGCATTATCTTAATGCTTAAGGAGGCAATATGGCAGATGTGATAGTTGTAGGTGCAGGTGCGGCAGGACTGTTTGCTGCGGGCACAGCACAAAGGTTGGGACACACCGTGACGGTGATAGAACATATGACAACCCCGGGCAAAAAACTTCTTATTACCGGTAAAGGTCGGTGTAATGTTACAAATAATTGCGACGAAGAAACATTTTTACAAAATATATGCCGGAATCCACGGTTTTTATATTCAGCAGTATACTCTATGCCGCCGTCGGCGGTGATGGAGCTTTTTGAAGACACACTAAATGTACCGCTAAAAACTGAACGTGGTCGCAGGGTTTTCCCACAAAGCGACAGCGCGCAAGATATATTAGATGCACTGCTTAAGTATGCGAAAAATAGTACCATGATAAAGGGAAGTGTCACAGCGCTACTTTGTGAAGATGGTAAAATAAGTGGGTGCAGCCTTGGTGACAAACGCAAGATAAACGCCGACGCAGTGATTGTGGCCACAGGTGGCCTTAGCTATCCCAAAACAGGATCTACCGGAATAGGATATAGCCTGGCAAAGCAGGTGGGCCATAATATAATAGAGCCATATCCAAGCTTGGTATCATTGGTGGAAAAAGGCAGTATATGCAAAAAAATGATGGGATTATCACTTCGCAATGTGAAAATAACCCTTTTGGAAAATGATAAGGCAGTGTTTAGCGATCAGGGTGAGTTGTTGTTTACTCATTTCGGTCTATCAGGTCCATTGGTATTATCTGCCAGTGCATATATTGATGACTTGGAAAAATATACATATGAAGTGTCGATAGACTTAAAGCCTGCTTTGTCTATAGAGACATTAGATGCACGCTTGCAAAGAGACTTTTTGGAAATGTCTTCACGTATTGCCGCACACAGCCTGGATAAAATATTACCGTCTAGTATGCGGAGTGTCGCACTGGAAAAATGGGGAATAGACCAAAACAAAAAAGTGAACCAAATAACAAAAGAAGAAAGGCAAAACTTAGCAAGCCTTATAAAAGATTTTAGAATTCGCATAGGACAGCGTGGTGACTTAGAACATGCAGTCATTACAGCCGGTGGAGTAGATGTGAAAAAAATAAACCCAAAAACTATGGAGAGTAAGCTGGTAGAGGGATTGTACTTTGCAGGTGAAGTACTGGATGTTCATGGATACACCGGCGGATACAACTTACAAATTGCATGGAGCACAGCGTATGCTGCTGCGACAGCATTACAGTAGCAGGAGGATAATATGACACAAGTAGCAATTGATGGACCATCCGGTGCAGGAAAAAGTACGCTAGCCCGTAAAGTGGCAGAAAAAATAGGGTTTTTATATGTAGATACAGGCGCACTTTATCGCACCGTAGGCCTTGCGGCCACAAGGGCTGGTGCCGATACAAAAGATGCAGAAAAAGTGGCTGAAATATTGCCTGATATCAAAGTGGAGCTGCGCCACATAGATGGAATACAGCGGGTACTTTTAAACGGTGAGGATGTCAGTGAGGCAATTCGTGCCGAATCAGCAGGCATGGCATCAAGTGACGTGGCTGCGCATGCGCAGGTGCGTGCATATCTTTTGGAAACACAGCGTCGTCTGGCTGTAGAGCACAATGTTATTATGGACGGTCGTGATATCGGCACGGTGGTGTTGCCGAACGCCGACATAAAAATATTTCTTACAGCGACACCTGAAGAAAGGGCAAATCGGCGTTATTTAGAGCTTACTGCAAAAGGACAAAAAGTGGAGTATGAAACCATTTTGGAAGACGTTAAAAAGCGTGATTATAATGACAGCAACAGAGAAATTGCACCGCTGAAACAAGCAAAAGATGCAATAAAGGTGGACACCACTGAAAAAACATTCGAACAAGCACTGGATATGCTGGTGGATTTAGTACAAGAAAAATTGGCACAAAGCCAAGATGGGAAATAATAATGAAAACACTACGCCCTTTTTTTAAAGTGACATATTACCTGTTGTGGGTGTTTTTGGCAGCCCCTGTACTGCTGATATTCCGCATGAGAGTGATTGGTAGGGAAAACCTAATCCGTGATAGGGGTTTTATCATAGCGCCAAACCATTTAAGGGTGCTGGATCCTATGTATGTATTGCTGGCAAGAGGGTTCAAGAAAAAAGCACTGGTGATGGGTAAGGAAGAACTTTTCCGTATTCATCCGATACTAAACTGGTTGTTTTATATATTTGGCGCTTTCCCGGTGAACAGAGGTGAGGGAAATCGCGAGCTACTTAACAATATTGCCGCCGAGGTGCAAAAAGGCAGAGGACTTTTAATGTTTCCTGAAGGCACACGTAGCAAAGACGGAAAATTTAGCAGACCAAAAAGCGGAGCTTTTGTGGTAGCCCAGGTAGCAAACGTGGATATCACCCCTTGTCTTGTACATTACAACGGAAAAAAATGGCCGCATCGGTATGTAGATATAGTGTTTGGGAAACCTGTGAGCTTGGATGATTTGGGTTTTGGCGGGGAAGAATCGGACGCACAGAAACTGCGCACAGCAAAGCGGAGATATACAGCCATTATGGAACAGTTACTAGAAGAAAATAGAAGTGTGTTGGGGATAAAACCTGCAGACGAAGACGCAAAAGACGAAGGAAAATAGAATGCAAGAAAAGAAAGCAAAAAAAGAAATACGAAAAATAGGCGACGTGACAATAGAAAGAGCAGCCCTGGCAGGATTTTGCTTTGGGGTAGACAGGGCTGTTGCAATGACGGAAAAACTTCTCAAAGAAAAAGGTAAAGCGGTGACGCTGGGCCCGCTGATACATAATCCCAGTGTTGTAAAGGATTTAGAACGTCGTGGTGCTGTAACAGTAGAAAAAGCGGAAGATGTGCCGAGGGACACAGTGGCCGTTATCCGTAGCCACGGTGTAGGAAAGCATGTGTATGACAGCCTAAAGGCCAGCGGCGTTGAAATATGCGACGGCACTTGTCCTTTTGTGTCTAAAATTCACGATATTGCAAGGGAAGTCGGCAAAGAAGATAAACTGCTTTTGATAGCAGGAGATGAAAATCATCCTGAGATACAAGGGATAGTAGGGCATGCCACAGGGCCGGTGTTAGTGTTTGAAAATTTGACGGATTTACGAAATAAATTAGATGGAATTGATGTAGAAAAACCCATGGCTGTGATTTCTCAAACCACGTTTCAGACAACAAAGTGGTTAGAATGTACGAAATTTCTAAAAAAAAGATGTACAAGTTGCGATATTTTTGATACAATATGTAGTGTAACATGGGCGAAGCAGCAGGAGACCGAAGATTTGGCTCGTCGCAGTGACATAGTTATTGTGATGGGTGGGCGCGGTTCCTCTAATACAAAGAAGCTGCAAAGTGTTGCGGCGGCATACACAAAAGCTGTGCAAATTGAAACAGCCGAAGAGTTATCTGCCGACATGCTTTTGGGTGCACGTTATATCGGCCTTACAGCCGGAGCGTCTACGCCATCGTCTGCAATCGAGGAGGTATTAACCACAATGAGCGATGTAATTCGTGAAGAAGCAAAAACTGAAGAAGTAACGCAAAGTCAAGCATTGATACAGGAAGAGGAAATGACCTTTGAGCAAATGCTGGACGAATCTATGAAACCGGTTTATGCCGGAATGATTGTGAAAGGCGTTGTTGAATCAGTTTCTGCCAACGAGGTGACGGTGGATATCGGAACCAAGCAAACAGGTATCATCAAGCTGGAAGAGCTGACAGATGACCCTGTTATTAAAAGTGCCGATGAAGTCGTAAAGCGTGACGATGAAGTCGAGCTTGTGGTAGTGAAAGTTAACGATCAAGACGGTATCATTTACCTGTCAAGACGTCAGATGGAAGCTCGCAAAGGCGCCGAAGAAGTATCAAAGGCAGCCGAAGAAGGCACCATCATGGACGGATATGTGGTGGAAAGCAACAAGGGTGGCCTTGTAGCAAATGTTAAAGGCGTGAAAGTCTTTATTCCCGCAAGCCAGGCAACGGCTCGTCGTGGTGAAGATTACACTGCTTTAGTTCGCAAACATGTGAAACTGAAAATCAAAGAGTTTTCTCCACGTCGTACTATTGGTAGCATCCGCGAGGTGTTGGCCGAAGAACAACGCGAAGCACGCCAGGCTTTCTGGGGTACTGTGGAAGAAGGCAAGCAATATGTGGGCACAGTAAAAAGCCTTACCAGCTATGGCGCATTTGTGGACATTGGCGGGGTAGATGGCCTTGTGCATATTTCAGAGCTGTCATGGAGCCGCATTAAACATCCCAGCGAAGTGGTGAATGTTGGCGATAGCATTGAAGTATATGTAAAAGAAGTAGACAGTGAAAACAAAAAAGTATCACTGGGCTTTAAAAAGCAACAAGATAACCCATGGGAAAAACTGAAAGCAGAATATCCTGTAGGTAGCGTGTTTAAAGCACCTGTTGTCAGCTTGACACAGTTTGGTGCATTCGTTCGCATTTTACCGGGCATTGATGGCCTGGTACACATTTCTGAGATTTCTCACGATCGCGTAGAGAAAGTGGCAGACGTGTTGGCAGTGGATGATGTAGTGGAAGTGAAGATGCTGGATATGGACTTTGACCGTAACCGTATCAGCCTTTCAATGAAAGCGCTTTTGCCGGAGCCTGAAAAAGCACCCGAGCAAAGTGAAGAAGTTGTGGTAGCTTCCGCTTCTGCCGAAGAAACTGTGGTAGCTCCTGAAATCGAAGCAGAGCAAACCGAAACAGAATAATAACTATAAAGTTATATAATCAGTGGGAGAACATTTGATGTTCTCCCATTTTTTATACGTGAAAAGCATTAATTGCGGCATATAAAATCCAAATTCGGAGAAATAAGAATGAAACAAGAAAGCAAAATACAAAATAAAGGCCTTACCGCAACACAACTGAAAATCATTGCTGTTGTAGCCATGATAATCGACCACCTTGGGGTGATGCTGGTGGAAAATACATCCAGCATAGGTATTGTGATGCGATTTATAGGCCGTATTACTGCGCCGGTAATGTTTTATTTTATAGCCGAGGGTTATCACTATACACGTAATGTGAATAAATACACTTTAAGGCTTGGCTTGTTCGCTGTAATAAGCTGGATTCCGTTTATTTACTTTAAGACGGGAGCGCTTCCGAACGCCTATACTTGGCACACGTTTAGTGTTATGTATACGTTGCTTTTAGGCTTGTTTGCCATTCGTGCATGGTATGAGATATCTAATAATATAGTAAAAATAATTGTAATAGGCGCATTGATAATTTTATCAATATATGGCGATTGGGACTATTACGGGGTGATATTACCGCTGTTTTTTGCGATATTCCATAAGAATTTCAAACTGCAAGCGACGATGGCAAGCGTGGTGATTACGTACTCGGTGTTGGAAATGTTCGTGATTTTATGGCAAATGAATGTGCCGATGTCTATACAAGGCTATGGACTGGTGATAATAGAGCTAGGACAGTTTGTGCCGATTGGGTTGCTATGCTTTTATAACGGACAAAGAGGCGGCGGGCAAGGCAAGCTATCAAAATGGTTTTTCTATATTATTTATCCGGTGCACTTAATAGTGCTAGGTGTTATCAGGTATGCGATACTTGCCTAATAATATAAAAGTATTTTGTAGGATTGCTTTATCTATACCAATGAGGTATAATATTAAAACACAAATGTGTAATGTAACATGGAAAAAAGGAGATAGAGCAATGACAGTAACAAAAGATACAATTATCGGAGATATTCTAGATCATGATCAAAGCGTAGCCCCTGTGTTTTTGGCGCTGGGCATGCACTGCCTGGGGTGTCCTGCTTCCCGCAACGAAACAATAGCACAAGCGGCTTTCGTGCACGGTGCAGATGCCGACGATTTGGTGAATAAGCTGAACGCACAACTGGGTGCATAAGCTGTGTACGTAAACGGTGAAATATATCGTGCCGGAGTACCTGCGCTTGGTATACGGTTATTGGCGGCGGCCGGTCTTGTCCGTAAGGGACAGGCGGTCGCCGATATTGGTTGTGACCATGGCAAGCTGTCGGTATGGCTGGCACTGCAAGGTGTTTGCCCCAAGGTAATTGCGGTGGATAATAGCCCCATGCCTTTAGAAAAAGCAAAAGCGCTTGTGCGTCAAACAGGATGTAAAGATAAAGTAGAGTGCAGGCTGGGCGATGGTATTTTAGCCTTACATGAGAATGAAGTGCCGCAGATAATTATTGCCGGGCTTTCAGGCGAAACCATGGTGCATATTTTAGAAAAATGCGAATGGATAAAAACTGTGGGTACACGGTTGATACTGGTGCCTACCACCAGACACGAAATGTTAAGACGGTTTTTGTGCATAGAAGGCTTTGTGATAGAAACCGAGGTTCCTGTGCTGGACAATAAACGTCCATACACGGTGATGGCCGCAGACTACAAGGGTGGATCTTTATCCCAAGATGAAGTGTTTTATTATTTGGGCCTTATTCCAAACACTAAAAATGATGCGGCGAAAATGTATATAAAAAGACGGCTGAAAGACTTGCAAAATCGCAGTA
>CAYJIC010000077.1:0-9129 GCA_964370155.1 uncultured Oscillospiraceae bacterium | reverse complement strand
TAAGCAAGAGGCGGGCTCGGATTGCATTGGCTTGGCTGGCTTTTTTCAAAAAGCGGAAGAGAGGGCTTCTTTTAGTTCTATGGCGCCGCTGTATAGTGATCTGCCCAGTATGGCGGCATACACGCCGATTTCTTTCAGCTCACGTATGTCACTAAGGCTACTCACTCCACCTGACGCGGTGAAATTCACGCCTTGTATCTTTGTTAATTCTTTGTATATTTCAAGATTGGTGCCTTGCATGGCGCCGTCTTTCGAGATGTCTGTGTATATGATATATTTCACGCCCAGCTGCGCTAGGTACTTACAAAACTCGACACTATCTTGCTGTGAGGTTTTTTTCCAGCCGTCGGTGGCCACAAACCCGTTTTTCGCGTCCACACCCACGGCTATCTTATCGCCATACTTCGCCAGCGCCTGCTCCAAAAACTCGGGATCACTAAGCGCCGCTGTGCCTAAAATAACCCTATCGACACCGGCCGAGATGCAATCCTCGACACACTTCATGTCACGGATTCCGCCACCCAGCTCGACCGTCATGGAGGTATTTTCACAGATGTTTTTCACTATCTCAAAATTCACCATCCGCCCATCTTTTGCGCCGTCTAAATCCACTACATGCAGAAATTTCGCGCCTTCCGCCTCGAACAACTTGGCAAAAAGTAGGGGATCTTTGCCAAAAACCTCTTGCTTTTCGTAATCACCCTGAAACAGGCGCACCGCGCACCCACCTAAAATATCTATAGCAGGAAACAATTCCATTTTACTTTACCTCCGTAAACGCTTTTAATATCAAAAGTCCGACATCTCCGCTTTTTTCGGGATGAAACTGGGTGCCATACACTTTATCTTTCTGCACCACACCCGTCACATTTATACCGTATTCGCTGGTTGCAACAAGACTCTCATCGCAGTTCTGCGCATAAAAACTATGCACATAATACACCGCATCTTTCTGCTTTGTGTATTTCAGTATCGGGCAGTTTTCCTTTTTTATATCCAGTGGATTCCAGCCCATGTGTGGCACTTTATGCGTAAAGTTTTCAGCCTTTAAAGCGTCTTCCAAGCTGACAACCTCGCCGCCTAAAAACCCCAAACCCTTATGCCGTCCAAACTCGTGACTTTCGCTGAACAAAAGCTGCATGCCAAGACATATCCCTAAAAGAGGTATCTCTTTTTTAACGACATTTGCCAATACATCGCACAGGTTTTGTTCTTTCAGCTTTGCCATGGCGTCTTCAAACGCACCCACGCCCGGCAATATCACACGCTGTGACGACAAAAGCACGTCTGCGTCTTTGGTGACTACTGCATCCTCGCCGATACACTCCAGCGAACTTTTCAGGCTGAATAAATTCCCCACGCCATAGTCTACGATAGCTGTCACACCATCACCTCCAGCTTTTCGCACAAGCTTGCGATACGCTTTTGCTTGAAGCGCCACGACGTGCGGTTTGCAATCAGACGCGCTGAAGAAAACGCAACATCCTCAATCACAGCAAGGCCGTTTTCTTTTAAGGTCGAGCCGGTCTCCACAATATCAACAATCACGTCGGCAAGGCCAATCAGCGGCGCAAGCTCTATCGAACCATGCAGCTCAATCAGCTCGATGTTACGGCTTTTTTCTGCGTAAAACTTGCGCGCTACTTCGGTGTACTTTGTGGCCACCCTAAGCGCTCTTGTGGTGTCTTCTTTATAGTCCACGTGCGCCGCCACCGCAAACCGACACTTGCCAAACTGCAAGTCTATCAGCTCTAAAACATCCGAGTTGTTCTCAAGCAAGATGTCCTTGCCCACCACGCCGATATCCGCCACACCGTGCTCTACATATATGTCCACGTCGGTGGGCTTTACCAAAAAGTAGCGTATCTTCGACTTTTCATCTTCCCACACCAGCTTGCGGCTTTTCTTGTCCATCTCGCCTTCTGTCAGGCCAACAGCCGAAAACAAGCCGTGCATCTTCTCGGCAAGGCGGCCTTTCGGCAAGGCAACTTTCAGCCAGTCTTCGCTTTCAGTCTCCGAGTCGCTGTCGCTGCGTCCCAGCGCATCCAGCGGCAACGCAAACCCTACCGCGCCCTGTGTTTTGCCCTGACGATGCAGTAAATTGTCGTATCGTCCACCACCTAAAATAGGTACCGGAACACCCTCGGCATATCCCTGAAATATCAGGCCGTTGTAATATCCGGCATCGTTCACAATAGAAAAATCTAGGCGAACACATACCCCGTTTTGTGGAATTTCTACCGAATTTACGATGTTTTCAAGTTCTTGCAAAGCTGACAGCGCGCCGGGTATATCCTTTACCAGCTGCTTGGCGCTTTGCAAAGTTTTGAAAAACTCGCCCGAAAGCGAAACCAAGGCCACCAGCGCACTTGTCAACCGGTCGGATAAGCCCGCTTTTTCCGCCACTGTTTTCATGGCGTGGCCACTTTTGTTTTGCAAGGCTTCCGCTGCGGCTTTTTGATACTCTGTGTTTTCAAACAAGCCCAAAACACCCTCAACAACGCCCATATGCGAGACATCCAGCGCCGTTTTTCCAATCAGCTCCAGGCTTTTCAGCACAAGGCCCAGCACCTCTTTTTCTGCCGAGACTCCCCCACCGATGCACTCAAGGCCTATCTGGCGGATTTCCTTGTACTCGCCACTTTGGCGTGTATGCCGAAACACGTTTTCGTTGTAATACACCCGTCGTGTTTCACCGTTTTTGGTGCTTTTGACAATAGACAAAGTGACGTCGGGCCGAAGCGCCATCAAACGCCCGTCTGTGCCGGTGAATGTGATGACGTCCGCATCCATCAAAAACGACTTATTCTGACGGTAAAAATCATATTCCTCAAAACTGCCCATACGATATAGGCCGTATCCGTTTTCCTCATAAAGTACACGCAAACGCAGAGAAATCTCCTCGTCACGAAGCAATGTTGGCAACCGCATGTTTATACCTCTTTTTCATTATTTCTTTATTATACTATATAATATCATGTTTAAGCATGCAAGTAACAGGGATGCAAACCGACATTAGTTTACATTCCTGTTAGTCAAGTATATATCACTTCAACAATTTAGTCAAGTAAAGAATTAAAGTGATGCAATTTTTACATAAAAACATAACACAAAAAACTAGATTTTTCATTTTGTTCATGGTAAAATAGTCATACATATAAAAATTACACATCGGAGGTTTTATATAATGAGATTATTGACCCGGTCAGATTTTGATGGTCTGGCTTGTGCCGCCTTATTAAAAGAACTTAACATCATTGATTCTTGGACTTTTGTGCATCCAAAAGACTTGCAAGACGGTCTTGTTGAAGTTGGCGAAAACGATGTTTTGGCGAATGTTCCATATGTGGAAGGTGCTAAGATGTGGTTTGATCACCACACCTCTGAAAGCGAGCGTCTTGGCGACAAAGCCACATTTGAGGGCGAAAGCCGCCTTGAAGACAGCGCCGCGCGCGTGATTTATGAGTATTATGGCGGTAAGGCGAAAATGCCGCATCTTGAAGACATGGTTATTGCCGTGGATAAGGTGGATGCCGCGAAACTTACACGTGAAGAGATTTTAGATCCGTCCGGTTGGGTGCTTTTAGGATTTTTGATGGATCCACGTACCGGGCTTGGACGTTTTCGTGAGTTCCGTATTTCAAACTACGCTTTGATGGAGCAGCTTATCGAAGAAGTGCGTGTGAAAACCATTGAAGAGATTTTGGAAGGACAAGACGTGAAGGAACGTATCGAGCTTTATTTCAAGCAGGATGTAGAGTTCCGTAACATGATTAAAGAACATACCTACGTAAAAGGTAACGCTATCGTTACTGATTTGCGGAATGTGGCGCCTATATATACCGGAAACAGGTTTTTGATTTACAGCCTTTATCCTGAGCAGAATATCTCGCTTTGGATAGTGGACGGGCGTGGTAAGTCTAACGCGCCTATTGCCGTCGGGCACAGTGTTTTGAACCGTACATCCAACACGAATGTTGGTAGCCTTATGCTTAAATATGGTGGCGGCGGGCATCGTCAGGTGGGTACGTGTCAGATTTTGTATGATGATGCCGATCGTGTGATTGGTGAGCTTCTTGAGCAGATTAATCAAGACGGTTAAATTAGGATAAGCACGCATCTCCCCGATGGTGGTGATTTTACCTTCGGGGATTTTTGTGGGTGCTATGCCAACGCTTAAAGCTTAAAGTCTAGACACTTTCGCACTTTTTGAAAAAAGTGCACAAAAACTTTCAATTAACGCATTTTATACAAAATGCGTTGGTTTAAAATTGATTCTATTTCAGATGCCAGCGCACATAATAGCGCCAGCGGAGCGCAGCGCGGTGCGGCAGTGGGTTTCTCTCAGACGATAAGTTGTGTGTTTCAAGTAATTCTATCATAGATATGTGGTTTTTGATTAAAGTTTTTGCCAAGCTTTTTTCAAAAAGCGGGGTTTTTTTCAAAAAAGCGGAAGCGTGAGGAGATTTAGTGTGAAGATTGCGGCTGTTGTACCATCATTAAACCCGGACGACAATTTAATACAGGTAGTTGACGGCCTTATATCCGCCGGTTTTTCGCGTATTTACGTTGTAGACGACGGTAGCGGAAAACAATATGCGCCGATATTTGATCAGGCGTCGAGACATCCTTCATGCACGCTTTTAATCCACACTGAAAACATGGGCAAGGGCCGTGCACTAAAAACAGCTTTTTCGAGGTACGTTCAGGACAACGAAGGCCTTTTAGGCGCAATCACACTGGACGCTGACGGCCAACACAGCATTGAAGACGTTGTAAAGATAGCGACCGCCATGTCTGAAAACCCCGACAGCCTTATTTTAGGCGTTCGTGACTTTGATAAAGACGACGTTCCTCCACGCAGCGCGTTCGGGAACAAAATCACACGCAATGTGTTTCGGTTTGTTGGCGGCGTTAAAATCACCGACACGCAGACAGGCCTGCGCGGTATCCCAGACTCAATCATGCAAAAACTTATCTCGGTACGTGGCGAGAGATACGAATATGAAACCACCATGCTATTGGAAGTTGGCCTTTGGCAGATACCTATCAAAGAAGTCCCCATCCACACAATTTACATCAACGACAACAGCGGCTCACACTTCCGCACATTTCACGACTCGTTTCGTATATACTGGCTGATTTTCCGGTTTTCATTCCTTAAATTCATCGGTTCTTCCCTCGCCAGTACTTTATTGGACTACGGCTTATTTTCGCTACTGTTTTATGTTATATTCGCCGGCTTCGATATTGCATCCCGCCTGTTTTTTGCCGTGTGTATCTCAAGAATCTGCTCGGCAATTTTCAACTACTGGACGAACAAAAAACTGGTGTTTTACAGTAACGCCACCGTCCGCCGAAGCCTGCCTCGGTACGCCGTGGTATGTGTGATCCAGATGCTGTGCAGCTATGGCCTTATCTATCTGTTCAGCGAGATTTTGTTCTTCCCCACCATGCTATCGAAAATCGTGATAGACAGCACGTTGTTTTTCCTTAGCTTTTATGTGCAACGCCGCTGGGTATTCGGGCAAAACACTGACCACTAATCATTTGTTTTGCTCTGCATTCGTCTTCTCTACGATATTTTTACACAAAATATAAACTAACTACTTTGGGAGGATTATGTATGTTTTCATTCGCACACTACAACTTTAACGTCAAAAACTTAGAAAAAAGCATTGAGTTTTACAAAGAAGCTTTAGGTCTTTTTGAAACACGTCGCATCAACGCAAAAGACGACAGCTTCACTATTGCATTTTTGAGCGATGGTAAGAGTGATTTCTTGCTTGAGCTAACATGCATGCGCGATCATCCCGAGGCATATGATTTGGGCGAAAACGAGTTTCATCTGGCGTTTGTGGCCGAAGACTACGACGCCGCACATGCAAAACATAAGGAAATGGGCTGTATCTGCTACGAAAACGAGGCCATGGGCATCTATTTCATAAACGATCCTGACGAATATTGGCTGGAAGTTATCCCACCAAGATAACATCCTTTATCTGAAATTATATACGTATCAACGTGCAACAGAGCGGCTACTTGTCGCTCTATTTTAAATTTTGGCCACTTAGCAAAACTTCGTAAAGGACTTTACCATGTCAAAACACACTTCATCAAAAACATCCCCCATCACACAGTGTATACTAAGCGTTTTTGCTGCGTTTTGCACGGTGTTTACCCTGTCTACTGCCGATTTTTTCACCGCTGTTTTTCGTGCAGATGGGCTGACAGACCTTATCTTGCTGGTGATTTTTTGTGTTATTTATCACAAGTCGTTTTCATTTTTAGCAAAAAGGCGTGCGGTGATATCTGCCTGTTTTGGCGCTGTTTTAGCTTTATGCATGTCCATCGGCAAGGTTATTTCCAGCATGTCACCGCCAAATACTGTGCTTTTATTATGGCCGGGATACTGGTTTTTATTCGCGTGTATGTGTTTGATTTTAATTGAGTTTTTGGATAGATATGATGCGTTTGCGTGCACGCCTACAAAAAAAGAAAACAGGTTTATCACATGGGTGTCACCCTATCTTGACGGCACAAAAAAAGCTTTTTTTGCACGTATGTTGGTGATTTCGGCGTTTGCCGGCGTGTGGCTTTTTATATTTTGGCCGGGTGTTGTGAACGACGACGTCATGACGCAAATCGGTATGGCGATGGACAATAACATCTACAGCGCGCATCATCCCGTGGCACACACCTTGTTTTTAGGCAGCTGCGTAAAGATTGGCGTGGCGGTTTTCGGTAGCGAAAGTATTGGGGTTTTTATTGCATCCATTGTGCAAATATTGGCCCAGTCGGCACTGTTTAGCGCGGTTATCTCTTACCTGTCACATTTGAAACTGTCTGTTTTTTGGCGTTTAAGCGTCTTTTTATACTATGCTTTCTTTCCTGCTTTTTCACGGTATGCCAGCACGCTTGTGAAAGACGTGTGGCTTGCGATGTGGGTTTTGGTTTTTGTTTTGATTGTTTTTGACATCGTTAAAAACAGGACTGGCTTTTTCAAGAAACCTTTATGTGTCGTCATGCTGACGGTCTCGGTTTTTGGGCTTATCTTAGCGAAAAACACCGGGGTTTATTTAGTGGTGTTGACCGCTTTAGTGATTTTAGTGTTCTTAAAAGGTGTGCGTGTTCATGCGTTGGCAATGCTAGTTGTTGCCATTTGCTTTAACTTCGTTTTGACGGGGCCTGTTTATTCAGCGTTCGGGATACAAGGCAGCTCGGTGCGTGAGATGCTTTCGGTGCCGATGTTGCAGATAGGACGCACCGTATTGGTGGCGGGCGATAGCATCCCAGAGGAAGAACAGCTTATCATAAACGAGATTTTGCCGTATGATGACTTACCTGTGTTGTATGACTATATGATTTCTGATCCCATAAAAAGCACTATGAACGAAGAAGTTTTCCTTGAAAACCCAAGCAAGTATATCGAAATGTGGGCACGGCTGGGCATGATGTATCCGTCGTCATATGTGTGGGCGTTTTTGGAACATACGCACGGATACTGGTATCCTGATATCAGCGGCGGACTTTACATGGTGTGGACGTACGACACATATACCCTTGTTGACGGAGACGTGGTGTTGTTCCAAGGTGTCGAGAACACGCCCTTGCAACAAGCGCTGGTGGATAACATCGGCGTCGAGCGAAACCTGCCGGGAATCGGACTGTTGTATAACCCGTCGTTCAACTTTTGGGTGTTGGCATTTTTATGTGCTTATATTTTTTATAAAAAACGTTATACCGCACTTATTCCGTATAGTGTTTTGTTTGTTATATGGTTGACGTGTATCACCTCGCCTTTGTTTGGCGAGTTTAGGTATGCGTATCCTGCCATTATTTGCGTGCCGGTAATGTTGGCGCTTACGCTTTCTGCGCCCGAGGCACAGCAGGAATAAAAACCACTATATATCGGAGGAATTTCATGTTATTATCCCTGGGCATGCTTTTTTTGGTGGGGCTTTCTTTGGCGGGTATCTGCCAAAAGCTGCGCCTGCCACGTATCATCGGGATGGTGGTCTGTGGAGTTTTATTGGGGCCGTATGTTCTTGACGTGCTTAGCCCGTCCATACTTGGGATATCGGCCGAGCTACGTGAAATCGCGCTTATCATCATATTGATAAAGGCCGGCCTAACGTTGAATATTCAGGATTTGAAGCAGGTCGGACGGCCTGCTGTTTTGATGGCGTTTTTGCCTGCGTGTTTTGAGATTTTAGCGTATTTTTTTGTTGCGCCGATTGTTTTTGGCATATCACGTACCGACGCGCTTGTGATGGGGGCTGTGTTGGCGGCGGTGTCGCCGGCCATTGTTGTGCCGCGGATGGTGTTTTTGATCGAGGAAAAGTATGGGACAGAAAAAAGCATACCACAGCTGATTTTGGCGGGTGCGTCGTGTGACGACGTGTTTGTGATTGTGCTTTTTACTACATTTCTTGCTATGGCGCAGGGCGAAGGAAGTGGTGTTTCGGTGATTAATGTGCCGATTTCGATCGGGCTTGGGGTCGGGATCGGTGCGTGTATCGGGCTAGCGCTACATATGATTTTTGAGTATTTTTATTCTACCAAAAAGCATATACGAAATACTACAAAACTTGTTATCATGCTTGCGGTTGCGTTTATCGTGATATCCTTGGAAGATATCGTGTCTGTGCCGTTTTCTGGGTTATTGGCGGTGGTTGTGATGGCGTGCGTGTATAAGCTGAAAGGTGTTTCTGCCGTTACATCGACGTTATCTAGGAAGGTCGGGAAGTTGTGGGTTGCGGCGGAAGTGATTTTGTTCGTGTTGCTTGGTGCGTCGGTGGATATTCAGTATCTTATGTTTGCGGGCTTGCCTGCGATTTTTATGATTTTTATCGGGCTTTGTGTTCGGTGTATCGGTGTGGTATTATCACTCTTGAAAACCGAGCTTGATGTTAAAGAACGTCTGTTTTGCGTGCTTGCGTATCTGCCGAAAGCTACCGTTCAAGCGGCGATCGGGGCTGTGCCGCTTTCATTCGGGCTTGCTGCCGGGGATATCATCCTCACGACCGCCGTGCTTTCAATCGTTATCACCGCACCACTCGGCGCACTTGCCATCGATACCACCTACTTCCGCTTTTTGAAAAAAGCTTGGCAAAAACTTTAATCAAA
>CAYJIC010000076.1:0-9220 GCA_964370155.1 uncultured Oscillospiraceae bacterium | reverse complement strand
AGATAATTTTTACAGTTGGGAGAAGCGAATGGAGATAGAGTTTGAGCATGTGAATGATTTACTTTCGCAAAAGTAAATATTTTTGAATTTGTGAAACTGATTACAAACGGGGTACTGATATGATCAATAAGTTTCTGAAAATTGAAGAAAAGTATGATTTATTTAATGAAGAAATCGATGATTTTAATTTTTGGAATTTCATTAGGTTTGGAATATATAGAGAAATTGAATATCAATTAGGGTATGCTGATGCTATGACATCTTTAAAGAAAAAGCGCAATGTCTTTTCGTTGGCGAAAAAACTGATGTTCAATTCGCTAGGCAGTTGCAGAAAAAAAACTGATGTAGTCTTAACTTGTTTAATGAATCACAAGACAGAAAATGGTAAATATTCTAATATATATTTTGAACAAATTACAAAATCACTGAATAAATCATTTATGGTAATAGAGCAAAAAGTCACGTACTTTAAGAAAAATGAGTATGAAATAAACAATGTATATAGTTATTTGGGCCTTGATATGTACATTAAATTTTATAAACTGATGACAAGAAATCCGGTGTCATTTATTTCGCTCTCAGAAAATTTCAAAAGTGCAATAAAAGAAATAAATGATACTTTTTCATGTGATGTTAATCATGAAATGATTAGGCATTTGATTTATAATTGTTTTATACGATGGAAAGTAGGGAAAAAATATTTCAGAAAAACGTTTGAGATAATAAAACCAAAAGTGGTGTTGGAAATTTGCAGTTATGGTTTAGACAACATGATTATCAACGAGATTGCAAAAGAGCTGAAAATTCCCACTATAGAGTTTCAGCACGGGATAATGGGTGAGGGGCACCTCGCCTACAACTTTTCTAAAAAACAAAATTTGCCGAATTTTCCTGACTATATATTCACGTATTCAGACTTTTGGAACAAAACCACCAGATTTCCTATACCGGATGAAAAAGTAATTGCTACAGGGTTCCCGTATATTGAAAAAATCATCAAAAAAAGTAAAACTTCAGATGCAAAAACCAATGAAAATAGTAACATAAAAAATATACTTATTATTTCTCAATGGACTATTGCAAAAACACTAAGTGAATTTGCGGTTGAATTATATGATTATCTTGAGAAAACTTATGATGGAGAGTTTTTAATTAGCTACAAGCTTCACCCGGCAGATAATTTGAATAATGTAGAGTCTTTTGGGAAAATCAGTAAATATTTAGATAAAATAAGAATAATAAAACATAATGAAAAAAGTTTGTATGATTGCTTTTTAGAAACCGACATTCAAATCGGCGTAAATTCTACAGGAATTTACGAAGGCCTTGCTTTTGGGCTTAAAACATTTTTGCTTAAAGCCGAAGGAAGTGAAAGAATGCAAGCCTTAGTCGACAATGGTTATGCAAAATATGTGGAATATCCCGAGGATGTTGATATTAGCAAAAGCGATACATCAAACATCAACAGCAGTGATTTTTGGAAAGAAAACGCACTTAATAATATCTTTGAAAACATAGACATTATCATGAAAGAGGAATGATATTGGCAAAAGTCAATCAGGTTAAAATAGGAGTTTGGTATACTTTATCAAATTTTCTGATTAAATCTATAGGCATTATTACTCTGCCTATTTTCACAAGAATAATGCTACCCGAAGATATAGGGCTTGTTGCAAATATCGCTTCATGGTTGGCGTTGCTTGTACCCATTGCAACGTTAGATCTTGCGTCTTCGGTTACCTTGGCATATCTTGACTTCAAGGAAAACATCGACGAGTTTATATCTTCGAACCTGTTTTTAGGCTCGTTGATTTCGCTCGGGGTCAGTGTGATAATATTTTTAAATAAGCCATTTTTTGAAGAAGTAACTTTGATAAACAGCGAGTCTTTAAACATTATTTGTGTATATCTGATTTTTCAGCCGGCACTTCAGATGTTTATGCGAAAGTGTAGAATATCTTACAAGTATAAGCCCGTTGTGGCGTTATCCATACTTAGCAGTGTGGTTGCCTCGGCAAGTGCAATAGTGTGTGTGCTTGTTTTTGATGGTAAGTTCATGGCTAGGATATACGGGTTTTATCTGCCCACCATAGCGATTTATGTCATACTATATATATATTTATTTGCAAAAGGCAAAAAAATAAAAATAAAATATTGGAAATATGCGCTGCCAATTTCCGTGCCGCTGATTTGGCATGGTTTTGCCGGAATAATTTTAAACTCTTCAGACAGAATCATGATAACTAATATAAACGGTCCTGAATATACAGCGTTATACAGTGTTGCGTATTCTGCCGCCAGCGTAATATCTCTGCTTTGGTCCAGTATGAACCAAGCATGGTCGCCCTGGGCATATGAAAAGATGAAAAACGAGGAATATAACGAGCTGAAAGCAAAGTCAAAACCGTATTTTTTATTATTTCTTTTTATCACTTTTTTGTTTTTGTCGGTAACACCGGAAATAATACTTATTTTTGGTGGCGAAAAATATATGGAGGCCATCTATGTTATTCCGCCGGTAATGCTGGGATATGTTTTTCTTTTCGTGTATTCTCTTTATGTAAATATTGAATCTTACTATAAAAAACAAAAAGCAATAGCATTTTCCACAACGCTTGCAGCAATTGTCAATGTGGCTTTGAACTTTGTTTTCATTCCGATATATGGCTATATAGCAGCGGCTTATACTACTTTGGCCGGGTATATGTTATTGTTTTTGTTTCACTATTTATATGTAAAAAGATTAGGCGCAGTACATTGGTATGATGGCAAGTTTTTTGTTAAATGTATAAGTATATTTGCCGTAATTAGCGCCTTTTTAAGCTTGCTGTATACTTTTTATATTATTAGATATATAATTATAATGTGTGTTGTTCTTTTAGTCTTTTTTTATCATAGGCACAGCATATTGAAGATGATTAAAACCAGATCCTTTAATGAATTCTTTGGAGAATAAATAGAAAATGTGTTAAATGTATAGGGCGTCTGCTGGGTTGCGGATATAGCTTTGTGGCATTCTAGTGAAATTTATGAGAGAAAGGAAATCACAGTATGGAAAATATTTTTATAACCGGGGTAGCCGGCATGCTGGGTTCGAATTTAGCATTCTTGCTTAGAGAAAAATACAATATATTCGGAATAGATAAAAACACTGTCAATATTAAAGGGATTTATTGCGAGGAAGGTTCAGCTTTGGATACCGTGAAAGTTGAAGATATGATTGTTAGCAATAAAATAGATGTTTTTATCCACTGTGCAGCATTGGTTAATGTTGATTTGTGCGAGGAAAAACCTGATTATGCGGAAATCGTGAATTATCAGATGGCGGATAATTTAAGGCAAATTTGCAAAAAGCATAATGTGAAATTTGTTTTTATTTCTACTGATGCGGTTTATAAAGGCGAAAATGTTGAGTTGAGTAAAGAAAATGATGAAGTTTTTCCGGTTAACGTATATGCACAAACAAAATTGATGGCAGAAAAAAAGGTTCTGGAGGATGAAGATTCTTTAATAATAAGAACAAATATATATGGATTTAATTATAGAAATAAAAATTCTTTTAGCGAATGGATAGTGCAGGCGCTATATTCGGATGAAACCCTCAACATGTTCAATGATGTTTATTTCTCGCCCATATTGGTCAATAACTTAGTTAAGGTTATTGAACTTGCAATAAACATGAATTTAAAAGGAATATACAATATAGGAAGTAGGAATCGAATAGATAAATTTTCGCTGGGTGTTAAAATTCAGGAATTGTTTAGCATCCCCGGAGTGATTAACTCAATAAGTGTAAATGACTTCACATTTTTAGCACCAAGAACAAGAAACATGGGGCTTGATTGCAGTAAAATTGAAAAAGATCTAGGCATTGTATTAAATACAATCGATGAAGATTTATTGGAGTATAAACGACTTATTGACGAAAAATATCCGGAAAAATTAAAAATTGGAGAATGAAAATGAAAAAAGAACTCATTGTTGGAAATACTACTATTAGTCATTATTCCAGACCATATTTTATAGCGGATATTGCAGCTAACCATGATGGAGACATTAATAGAGCATATAAACTTATCGAATTAGCAAAAGAAGCCGGTGCAGATGTTGCGAAATTTCAAAACTTCAAAGCGAATAAAATTGTTAGTGATATTGGCTTTAGAGAAATGGGATCGCAAGTGTCACATCAAAAAAATTGGAGCAAATCGGTATATGAAGTGTATGAAGACGCAAGTGTAAGCGACGAGTGGACGCCATTATTAAAGAAAAAATGTGATGAAGTCGGAATAGAATACATGACCAGTCCTTATGACTTTGGCTCTGTTGATTTGGCGGATAAATATGTTAATGCTTTTAAAGTCGGCTCAGGGGATATTACGTGGCATGAAATGCTAGAATACATAGCGAATAAAAACAAGCCGATTTTTATAGCCACAGGAGCTGTTGATTTAAAAGAAGTGCAAACGGCTCTTGAAAAAGTTTTGCAGATTAACAAGAATGTTGTTTTGATGCAATGTAATACAAACTATACAGCCGATAAAGACAATTTCAAATATATAAATTTAAATGTTTTAAACACATATAAAAGCATGTTTCCCGATTTGATTTTGGGATTGTCAGATCATACATTAGGCCCTGCAACTGTTTTGGGATCTATTGCTTTAGGTGTGCGTGTCATAGAAAAACACTTTACCGATGACACGACAAGACAAGGTCCCGATCATAAATTTAGCGTGTCACCGTCAGAATGGCGCAAAATGGTTGATATGTCTAACGAGCTATGGTTATCATTAGGAAATGGAATTAAAATAATAGAAGATAACGAAAAACAAACAAGTATAGTGCAAAGACGTGGGCTGTATTTAACTAAAGAACTTGCAGAAGGTAGTGTGATATCAAAGAACGACTTGGAACCGCTGAGACCAAGAAACGATGAAGGTTTCGAGCCCTATGAAATTGACGCATTGATAGGGAAAAAGGTGAATAAAAACCTAAAGAATGGTGTCATGCTAAAAAGAGAGGATATTTATAATGATTAAAGGGCGTATGATTTCTTTCAGAGCAGTTGAACGCGAAGATTTGACAGCTCTTAAAGAATGGCGTAATAATGAAAATTTCAGAAAGTTTTTCAGAGAATATCGTGAGCTAAACATGGATAATCAAGAATTTTGGTTTAATGAATATGTTTTAAAAAGAAACGATACTTTGATGTTTATGATATTAAAAAATGATGAAGATAAAACACCAATAGGGTGTGCCGGTCTTTGTTATATTAATTGGGTTAACAGAAATGCAGATCTCAGCTTGTATGTAGGCGAAGACGATGCCTACATCGATGACAAAGGTTATGCAAAAGAGGCAACTGAGATGTTGTTTGAATATGGCTTTGGAGAATTGGGTCTTAATAAATTGTGGACAGAGATATATGAATTTGACAGTCCGAAGTATGCACTTTATACAGAGCTTGGTATGATTCAAGATGGATTATTAAGAGAAAACTATTTTCACAAAGGAAAGTTTCATAATTCAAGAATGCTATCAATATTGGCGAAAGACTATTACAACAAATGAAAAGGTGCAATGATGAAATTTTTGGCGATAATTCCGGCTAGAGGCGGTAGCAAAAGAATAAAAAATAAAAACATCAAACTTTTTTTGGATGCGCCGATAATATCATACTCAATCCAAGCGGCTAAAGATAGTGAAATTTTTGATGATGTTATAGTTTCTACAAATTCAGAAAAAATTGCGGAAATAGCAAAAAAGTACGGGGCAAGCGTTCCGTTTATGCGAAGCGAAAAAAATGCAGATGATTTTGCAACAACAACTGATGTAATATTAGAGGTCATTGAGCAAATGAAGGGTATTGGTAAAGAATATGATATGGTTTGTTGCATTTACCCTACAGCCCCTTTTGTTACAGGAGAGATTTTGCATAAAGCAAAGGAGATACTTAAGAATACAGATACAAACAGTATATTCCCAATCACGCCATTTTCCTTTCCACCGCAAAGAGGTGTAACTATAGACGAAAAAGGATATTTGCGGTTTATTAATAAAGAGCATGAGTTTACAAGAAGCCAAGATCTATGCAGGCAATATCATGATGCAGGACAGTTTTATTTTTTGAAAGTCGAAGATTTTTTGATTGAAAAGCGGCTAGTGCTAAGTAAAACAACACCGCTGATAGTTGATGAGCTAGCCGTGCAGGATATAGACAACGAAACAGATTGGAAGCTGGCAGAGCTAAAATTTACTTTGATAAAAGAAGAAGGTGTATTGCAGGAGCTTTGATTTTCACAAGTTTTCAGAAAATAAAGTTTATATTATTGCCGAGATGAGCGCAAACCATGCAAAAAAAGCACGGGCATTATTTGAAACAGATAAAAAATATGAACTACTTGCTCCTTTTATAAGTTCATGAGCTGAATGTCCAAAACCGTGTTACAACCTGCATCACTCGGTACCGTTGTTTTCACCTTGTTTTTTCACATGCACCGACCTATAATTTGATCTCGGGAGCTATAGATGTTATTTAATTCCTATTTGTTTGTTTTGCTTTTTTTACCAATTACGCTTTTGGGATATTATGGTTTGAACAAATTCAAAAAATATAAATCAGCAAAATTTTTTCTTATTTTGATGTCCTTATGGTTTTATGGATTCAACAACTATTATTATTTGATAATAATTATTGGCAGTATATTATTCAACTTTACATTTTGTAAGTTTATGTATAATACAGCTAATAAAAACAAATTGAAAGTATTGCTTGTACTGGGCATTTTGTTTAATATCGGAATATTGGCATACTATAAATACTATGATTTTTTTATAGAAAATTTAAATACCGCTTTAAAAACGGATTTTAATTTCATCAATGTAATGCTACCCTTGGGCATCAGTTTCTTCACGTTTCAGCAGTTATCATTTGTTATAGACAGTTATAAAAAGCAGGTTCCGAAATATAATATTTTAGATTATTCACTTTTCGTCACGTTTTTTCCGCAACTTGTTGCAGGACCCATAGTTTTACATTCTGAAATTATCCCTCAATTTGAAAATGTAAAAAACAAATGTTTTAACAGCGAAAATTTTTACAAGGGTTTATATGCTTTTTCAATGGGCCTTGCAAAAAAAGTGCTTTTAGCGGATACACTGTCTTTGGTGGTGAATTATGGTTTTTCATCAATATCACAGCTTGGCACAATAAACGCACTTATTGTAATGATATCGTATACACTGCAAATTGCATTTGATTTTAGCGGATATAGTGACATGGCTATTGGTATTGGACGCATGTTTAATATAGATATTCCACTAAACTTTGACACTCCGTATAAATCGCTTTCTGTTACTGAATTTTGGCGCAGATGGCATATTACGCTTTCAAGATTTTTCAAATCATACGTTTATATACCATTGGGTGGAAATAGAAAAGGCGCAATTAGAACATATATAAATATGTTTATTGTTTTTTTAGTAAGTGGTTTATGGCATGGTGCAAACTGGACATTTGTTTTGTGGGGAGTGTTGCACGGACTTGCCATAACATTTGAAAAAACATTTGATAAGCTAATCAAAAAAATGAATCCAATAATCTGTTGGATTTGCACATTTTGTTTTATTAATTTAACGTGGATATTATTTAGGGCGGAATCAATAAACAAAGCCATGGCCTTATATAAGCAGATTATATCATTTAGATTTACTAATATTTTAGAAACTATTATTGACAGTATTACCATCCCTGAAATGGATTTTTTGCTTGAGTGGTTTGGACACAGTCTTCCAAGTTCATTTGAATATATATACATATCACTGTTTTATATAGCTAGCATCTTTGCAAGCATACAGTTTGCCAATATTAAAGTGCGTTTGAACAAGCTTGAGCCAACAATGCTTAGCACAGTAACTATTGTGACATTATTAACATGGTGCATTGTTTCATTTAGTGGGGTAACTGAATTTATTTACTTTAATTTTTAGGAGAAAGTAATGAGATATAAACGGCATCTTAAATTGGCTTTTGCAATGTTGGCATTGTTTTTGACAGTTATTGCACTATCGACTATAGTTATAGACCCTATTTTTCATTTTCATAAACCTCTGGATGGACTTAATTATTTTTTAGGTGATACACGATATTATAATAACGGAATTGCAAAGCATTTTGATTATGATGCATTGATAACGGGATCGTCCATGACACGTAACTTCAAGCCCAGTGAAATGGATGAATTATGGGAAGTAAACGGAATAATTTTACCTTATGATGGACCATCGTTTAAAGAGGCCAGTGATAACTTAAAGATAGCGTTTAATGCCAACGATAATATTGATATGGTCATCTATTCTGTTGATGGAAATCGAATTGATGATGATAAAAACCATTATGTACATGATAATATTCCGTTTTATTTATATGACAATAACATTTTTAATGATCTTGAATACATATTTAACAAAGAGATTATTTTGCAAAACACTGCAGTAGTAGTATATAATACACTAAAAGGAATTGATGATTTTTCGTTCGACAATTATTCTCTGTGGGAGCCCGGCTATGCAACCGGGTACGAGGGAATCACTGCAAGTTATGCTCGCCGCACTGAGAAAATAGATGGCCAGCGTGAATTGAGTGAGATAGAAAAAGAAACTATATATGATAATATAGAACAAAATTTTTTTGAAATTTTCAAAGAAAACCCTCAAACAAATTTTTACTTGTTTTTTCCACCTTATAGTATTGCTTGGTTTGACGAAAGTCACATGAACGGGGAACTGGTAAAAGACCTGGAAATGTATGAATATGCGGCATCGTTATTTTTACAATATGATAATGTAAAGTTATATTCATTCTTTGATAACTATGATTTAATAACTGATTTTAACAACTACAGAGATAGGATACACTACTTACCGGATATTAATAAACAACTTTTAGAATGGATGCACGCAGAAGAATACCTGCTGACTTCTGAAAATTATAAAGAACATTTCAGTGAAATAAGTACCTTTTATATTAACTACGATTATGATTCTTTATGGCTTGATGAGGCAGTGCAAGCTTAAAGCTTTAGCAATGGTTTTCATATTTTAAATAAATATAAGGACAACTTTATGATTAAAAACAAAAAAGATTATAAAGAATATTTGCGCTGTGATTTAATGCAGACGGGCATAGAAAACCAAAAACCGATAAACAGCATATTTGATG
>CAYJIC010000075.1:0-9450 GCA_964370155.1 uncultured Oscillospiraceae bacterium | reverse complement strand
AAGACAGCTTCCAGGAAGTGTATACCATGGGCATCACCATGCCTATCACAAAGCACAACTATACCGTCCAAAAGGCGGAAGATATTGCGCCGGTGATGAGGGAAGCGTTTGCCATAGCGCAAAGTGGGCGCAAAGGCCCGGTGCTTATTGACATCACAAAAGACGCCACAGTGTTTGAGGCGGAGTTCGAGCCACAAGAAGCTTTTGTGCAGGAAAAACCTGAAACACCACAGGACAAAGACGTGTGGGAAATTTTGAACTATATCGGACGCAGCCGCAAGCCACTGATTATTTTTGGTGGTGGCGTGATAGCCAGCGGCGCCGAAAAACAGCTTTATGAGCTGGTGCATAAAATGCAGATACCGGCGGTGCATACGCTGATGGCGACAGGTGTTTTGGCGTGGAACGACGAGCTGAACCTTGGCCTTGTGGGTATGCATGGCTGGAGAACAGGCAACGCCGCCATAGCATCGGCAGACCTTGTTTTAAGCATCGGGTTCCGTTTTTCAGACCGTGTGGCGCTGAACACAGGCCTGTTTGCTCCAAAAGCAGACATAGTGCAAATCGACATTGATCCGTCGGAAATCAACAAAAACGTGCGTGTGAAACATTCGGTGGTGGGCGATATTGCCGCTGTTTTGGACAAGCTATTGCCAATGATGGAAGAAAACGATCACAGCGCATGGCTTGATGAAATTGCCCAAATGAGGCTGGAAGACTACAAGGCAAAAGATGCCAGCGATCACCTGCGGCCGCATCAAGTGGTTACCATGGTGGGTGAGATGGCAGGCGACGACGCCATTGTGGTGACGGACGTTGGCCAGCATCAAATGTGGGCGGCGCAGTACTGCAGAAGAAGAAAGCCAAGAAGCTTTTTGACAAGTGGCGGACTGGGCACAATGGGGTTTGGATACGGCGCGGCGCTGGGCGCACAAGTGGCGTATAAAGACCGCAAAGTTATCCATTTCACGGGTGACGGATCTTTCCACATGAACCTGAACGAGGCATGTACCGCAGTGAAATATAACCTGCCGGTAATCACCGTGATATTGAACAACGGCGTTTTGGGTATGGTGCGTCAGTGGCAACACAGCTTTTTTGACGATCGATTCAGTGAAACCACCCTTGAGAGAAAAACAGACTATCCGAAAATGGCAGAGGCGTTTGGAGCAGTGGGATATCGTGCAACAAACCCGACCGAGCTAAAAGAAGCTATGGAAAAAGCACTGGCACATGACGGCCCGGTGTGGATTGAATGTCTGATAGACAAAAACGAGATGGTAAGCCCCATGATCCCCGGCGGCGGTACCGTAGAAGATACCATTATTTACTAAGGAGGAGATGGCGACATGACAGATAAAAAGCAAGTTGTAAGCATGCTGGTGGATAATAACGCAGGCGTTTTGGCGCGAGTGTCCAGCTTGTTTGCTCGCAAAGGGTTTAACATCGATTCCTTGACGGTGTCGGCTACCACAGACAAAAGCGTGTCACGTATCACCATCACAGTAACGGGTGATAAATCGGTATTGCAGCAGATTTTGAGCCAGACAAGCAAACTGCACGAAGTGAAATGTGTGGAACCACTGCGCTCTCAAAACAGCATTCGCCGCGAACTGCTTTTAGTGAAAGTGGCCGCAGACGACAGCATGAGGCATATTATTCGTGAAGTGGCAGACGTGTACAAGGCCAGCATAGTGGACCTATCGGTGGATAGCCTGGTGGTGGAACTGACGGGTAAACCTTCGAAAATAGACGCATTTTTGACGATTATCGGAAGGTATAATATTTTGGAAATGTGCCGCACCGGCGTGACAGCGTTGCAGCGTGGTGAAACAGTACTGGGCAGCAAGTGCATGAGTGACTAAAAAATTGTATTCAAAAAAATATTTATAGGTTATTAAAGGAGTGTCTAAAATGGTAAACAAGTATTATGACAAAGATTGCGACTTAGGTATGCTAGAAGGTAAAACCGTATCCATCATCGGATTTGGTAGCCAGGGACATGCACATGCGCTGAACCTGCATGAGAGTGGTGTGAAAGTGGTGGTTGGTTTGCGTAGCTCTTCCGCCAGCTGTGCCGAAGCTGAAAAAGCAGGCCTTACTGTGATGGAGCCGGCCGAAGCCGCAAAAGTGGGCGATCTTATTATGATGTTGGTGCCGGACGAGGCAGCACCGTCTATTTATACCGAAAGTGTTTTGCCAAACCTGAAAGAAGGCAATGTTTTGATGTTTGCCCATGGTTTCAATATCCACTTCCAACAAATTGCACCTCCGGCCGACATTGATGTTATCATGGTGGCACCAAAAGGCCCCGGACACACTGTGCGTAGCCAATATGTAGAGGGTGCAGGCGTGCCTAGCCTTATTGCTATGCATCAAGACTACACCGGCCGTGCAAAAGATTATGCTTTGGCATATGCCGCAGGTATTGGCGCAGGCCGTGCAGGCATCTTGGAAACCAGCTTCACCGAAGAAACCGAAACAGATCTGTTCGGCGAGCAAGCTGTTTTGTGTGGCGGCGTGACCGAGCTGATGAAAGCAGGCTTTGAAACATTGGTGGAAGCAGGCTACGAGCCCGAGATGGCATACTTTGAGTGTATCCACGAAATGAAACTGATTGTTGATCTTATCAACAAAGGTGGCTTTGAAATGATGCGCTATTCCATTTCAAACACAGCAGAATACGGCGATTATCGCACCGGCCCTCGTATTGTTACAGAAGAAACTCGCAAAGAGATGAAAAAAGTGCTTTCCGAGATTCAAAACGGCGAGTTTGCCAGCGAGTTTGTACAGGAAATGGGCCCCGGCGGCAAAGCACGTTTTCTTGCTACACGCAGAAGAGAAGCCAACCAACAGCTTACAAAAACCGGCCAAGAACTGCGTAGCATGATGAGCTGGCTGAAGAAATAAGATTGACTATATAAACCGAAAACATAAAACCTGTACAGGGAAAATACCCTGTACAGGTTTGTCCGTGATATTGAGGGGATATATTACATAAGGAGACAGCCGATGAAAGAGCAAAGCAACAAAGTGTTAAAAGGAGCAGAACGTGTGCCAAACCGTAGCTTGTTTTATGCTATGGGATACACAGAACAAGAATTGAGCCAGCCACTTATTGGCGTTGTGTCGGCGTTTTCTGAAATAGTACCGGGGCATATTCATCTTGACAAAATCGCACAGGCGGTGAAAAGTGGCGTGCAAAGCGCCGGCGGTACACCGATTTTAGTGCCTGCTATTGGTGTGTGTGATGGCATTGCCATGGGCCACGAAGGCATGAAATATTCTCTGCCCAGCAGGGAGCTTATTGCCGACAGCGTGGAGACTATGGCCAAAAGCCACGGCTTTGACGCATTGGTGTTGGTGCCTAACTGTGACAAAATAGTGCCGGGGATGATTATGGGTGCGGCGCGCCTAAACTTGCCTTGCGTTTTGGTGTCGGGTGGCCCGATGGAAGCAGGACGTGTGGGCGGCGAGCTGGTTACTTTGTCCAAAACATTTGAGGCTGTGGGCGCATACAAGGCAGGTATTATAGACGAGGCCCAGCTGCTGGACACAGAGATGAACAGCTGTCCGGGCTGTGGAAGCTGCGCCGGAATGTACACTGCCAACAGCATGAACTGCCTCTCGGAGGCCATCGGTATTGCACTGCCCGGAAACGGCACAGTATCGGCGGTGTCGGGGCGCAGGGTTCAGCTGGCGAAAATGGCCGGTATCCAGGTGATGGAAATGCTAAAAAAAGGCATAAAAGCACGTGATATTATCAATAAAAAATCTCTGCAAAACGCTATGGCGTGTGACATGGCGCTGGGATGTAGCACCAACAGTGTGCTTCACCTGTTGGCTATTTCAAACGAGGCAGGCGTGGAACTGGGCCTGAAAGAGCTGAACGACGTGAGCGAAGTTACTCCGAACTTGTGCCATTTGGCACCGGCAGGGCCTGCACAGGTAGCGGACCTAGACGCTGCGGGCGGTGTGCCGGCGGTGATGGCAGAGCTGGTGAAGATAGGAAAGCTTGACACCGGCGTTTTGAGCGTGACGGGAAAAAGCCTTGAAGAAAACCTGAAAGGCGTGAAAAACAAAAACCCGAATATTATCAGGCCAGTGGAACAGCCGTATTCAGAAAGTGGCGGCATCGCCGTTTTGTGGGGAAATATTGCTAAAAAAGGCTGTGTGGTGAAGCGTAGCGCCGTGGCCGAGGAAATGCTGAAACATTCAGGGCCGGCACGTGTGTTTGAAAGTGAAGACGACGCTATCGAGGCCATTTATGCGCAGAAAATAGTGCCTGGTGACGTTGTTGTTATCCGTTACGAAGGGCCAAAAGGCGGACCTGGCATGAGAGAGATGCTGAACCCGACCAGCGCTTTGGCCGGCATGAAACTGGACAAGACAGTGGCGCTTATCACAGACGGACGTTTCAGCGGTGCATCACGTGGTGCGTCTATAGGACATGTGGCTCCCGAAGCGGCACTCGGCGGCGAGATTGGCCTGGTGGCAGAGGGTGATATCATCGAGATTGATATCATGGCCGGCACGCTGAACGCAAAGGTGAGCGACGAAGAGCTGGCAAAACGCAAAGAAGCTCAAAAAGAGTTTGTGCCGAAAATCACAAGCGGCTGGCTAAGCAGATATGCACGCCTGGTGAGCAGTGCCGACAGAGGCGCTGTGCTGGACTAGGCTTGATTTAAGCGACATGAAATTTGCTATAATGAGTTTATGTTTGTAAAAAGTAAAAGTAACATTGGTGCCGTGGGTGCCACAAAATGAAAGGAACGATACAGTGTATACCATAATTGAAAAGAAACTTTTAAACCCAACAGTATGTAAGATGGTGATAAAAGCGCCACTGGTGGCAAAAAAGGCCCAGCCCGGCCAGTTTGTCATTGTGCGTGCAAAAGATGACTCGGAGCGTATACCGCTGACGATATCGGATTATGATGCTGAAAACGGTACCATCACCATTATTTTTCAAATTGTGGGTGCCGGTACACAGCAGATACTGGGCCTTGAAGAAGGCGAGTGTGTGCAGGATTTTGTGGGTCCACTTGGCAAAGCGTCCGAGCTGGAAGGCCTGAAAAAAGTGGCCGTTGTGGGTGGCGGTGTTGGCAGCGCCATAGCATATCCCGTGGCGAAAAAGTTGCACGAGATGGGATGCGAAGTGCACAGTATTGTGGGCTTTCGCAGTAAAGACTTGCTTATTTTGGAAGACGAGTTTCGTGCTGTGTCGGACAAGTATGTACTTATGAGCGACGACGGAAGTTGTGGCGAGAAAGGCCTTGTGACGCATGCGCTGGAAAAGCTGATTGGCGAGGGTAACCAGTATGACGAGGTTATTGCCATAGGTCCGCTGATTATGATGAAGTTTGTGGTGGCCACAACAAAACCGCATGACATCAAAACCACCGTTAGCATGAACCCTGTGATGATAGACGGCACAGGAATGTGTGGTGGATGTCGGCTGACAGTGGGTGGCGAGGTGAAGTTTGCCTGTGTGGACGGTCCGGACTTTGATGGATTCCTTGTGGATTTTGATGAGGCCATGAAACGTGGTGCTATTTATAAGAAAGTAGAAACCGCAGAACATCAAAAAGAATGTGTTATCAAATCCGCGGAGGTAAAGTAAGATGGCGAACATGGACCCTAAAAAATGTCCTATGCCGGTGCAAGACGCACAGGTGAGGAACTCGAACTTTGAAGAAGTGGCGCTTGGCTACACCAAAGAAATGGCAGTGGAAGAGGCAAAACGCTGTCTTGACTGCAAGCATAAACCCTGCGTGAAGGGTTGTCCTGTCATGATAGATATCCCGAAATTCGTCAAGAAAGTGGCCGAGGAAGACTTTGAAGGCGCTTTTGTGGCGCTTAGTGAGCAAACAGCACTTCCGGCAGTGTGTGGGCGTGTGTGTCCGCAAGAAACACAGTGCGAGCAGCTGTGTGTGCGTGGAATTAAGCACGAGCCGGTGGGCATTGGCCGCCTTGAGCGTTTTGTGGCCGACTGGAAGATGGAAAACGGTGGCGAACTACCGCCTGTAGCGTCTGCAAACGGCATAAAAGTGGCGGTTATAGGCGCAGGGCCTGCCGGGCTTACCGTGGCAGGAGAGATGGCTAAAAAAGGCTATGATGTGACTGTTTTTGAAGCACTTCACAAAGCGGGCGGCGTTTTGGTATACGGCATACCCGAGTTTCGCCTGCCAAAGGCTATTGTGGACAAAGAAATAGGCAACTTAAAACAGCTGGGTGTAAAAGTGATGACAAACATGGTGGTAGGCAAGGTTTTAACCATCGACGAGCTGTTTGAAGATGGGTTTAAGGCTGTGTTTGTGGGCAGTGGCGCAGGCCTGCCAAGGTTTATGGGCATTCCGGGCGAAAGCCTGAACGGTGTGTTTTCCGCTAACGAGTTTTTGACACGCGTGAACTTGATGGGTGCATGGCAGGAAAATAGCCGCACACCGGTGATGCGTGCCGAGCGTGTGGCGGTGGTTGGTGGTGGTAACGTTGCCATGGACGCCGCAAGATGCGCAAAACGTCTTGGCGCAAAAGAAGTGAGCATTGTGTATCGTCGTGGCATGGACGAGCTGCCTGCACGTGCCGAAGAAGTGGAGCATGCCGAAGAAGAGGGTATCATCTTCAAAACGCTGACAAACCCCGTAGAGGTGCTGGGCGACGAAGACGGTAAAGTGTGTGGTATGCGCTGTATCCGTTGTGAGCTGGGCGAGCCCGATGCCAGCGGACGCAGACGTCCTGTAGAGGTAGAGGGTAGCGAGTTTGTGATAGAGTGTGATGCGATGATTATGTCCATCGGTACATCGCCAAACCCACTTATTCGCAGCACCACACCCG
Organism: uncultured Oscillospiraceae bacterium; assembly: GCA_964370155.1. Taxonomy (GTDB): domain Bacteria; phylum Bacillota; class Clostridia; order Oscillospirales; family Ruminococcaceae; genus JAAYCI01. The sequence goes on along the minus strand of CAYJIC010000075.1, from coordinate 2,613 downwards.
GCCTTGAAACACAAAAATGGGGCGGAATCATCACAAAAGACGAAAAAGGCGCCACCACTCGCAGTGGTGTTTGGGCAGGCGGAGATGCCGTGACAGGTGCGGCTACCGTTATTTTGGCCATGGGCGCAGGCAAGCAAGCCGCTGTCGATATGGACGAATATTTGAAGTCTTTGTAGGATTTTTCAGGCGAATTTAGATTTGCCGGTGCAGGTGGAGACTATGACGAATTGGCTGATAGCACGGCTGGAAAAAAAGATGAAAACTGAAAAGGATATCTCAAACTCTCTGGGGAAACTTGCGGGGTATGTGGGCCTTTTTTGTAATATCGGTCTGGCTGTTTTAAAGCTGATAGTGGGAATTATCACCGGGAGTATTGCTGTAATAGGCGATGCAGTGAACAATTTTTCCGATACAGCGGCGTCGGTGATAACGTTGGCAGGCTTTAGCATGTCGAAAAAACCTGCGGATAAAGAGCACCCGTTTGGCCATGCACGCTTTGAGTATATTGCGGGGTTTGTGGTGGCTATTTTGGTGTTACTTATCGGGGTGGAGCTGGCCCAAAGCAGTGTGGCGAAAATCATGAACCCGTCGGTGGTGTCGTTTTCGACTTTAAGCATAGTTCTTTTGGTTTTGGCGATACTGGTGAAGGTGTGGCTGGCGTTTTTTTATCGTGGTATCGGAAAACGCATCGGCTCGACATCGCTACAAGCGGCGTTTGTGGACAGTAGAAACGACGTGATAACAACGGCGGCCGTGCTGGTGTCGGCAGTTGCGTCCATGGTATTCGGCTGGCAGATAGACGGCCATATGGGGCTATTGGTGGCGGTGTTTATCGTGATATCCGGCATAGGCCTTATAAAAGATGTGATAAGCCCGCTGCTTGGGCAAGCACCCGACTCAGAGCTGGTGCAAAAGCTGGGCGATGAAATAGCGTCTTATCCCGGCGTGCTGGACACGCACGACTTGTTGGTTCACGACTATGGCCTTGGCAGGAAGTTTGCCAGCGCACATGTGGAGATGGACTGTACTGAGGATGTGCTGAAAAGCCATGAGATTATTGATGGTATCGAAAGAGATATCCGCCAAAAATATGATATTCATTTGATTATCCACCACGACCCGATATTGACCGGAGCCGACGCGGTAGACAGCGAAAAAGGCAAAGTGACTGAAAAGATAAAAAGTATCGATCCGAATCTGAAAATTCATGATTTTTCGGTGGAAGATGACGGGCATACGCTGGTGTATAGGTTTGATGTGATATTGCCTGAGGGGTTTATCATGGATGAAAACGAGCTGAGAGATAAAGTGAATAAAGCTTTGCAAAAAGATGATAAAGTGGTTAATGTATATATGACGATAGATCACGGATATGCCGCCATACCAAAGTGAGGAAAAAAGGAGATAGTTTATGCAACTGGAATTCAGCAACAAAGTACAAAACATGAAACCGTCTATTATTAGAGAACTGCTTAAACAAATGGCTGACCCTAGACTGATCAGCTTTGCAGGGGGGAATCCCTCGAACGAAGCCTTTCCGGCAAAGGAAATAGCCGACATATCGGCAAGGTTGCTGCGAGATGATCCGGCAGGGGTGTTGCAGTATTCTATCACTGAGGGATATCCATCTTTGCGTCAGCGTGGAAAAGAGTATCTTAATCGCTTTGAAGAAGCAGTGAAGGATACAGATGAAATCATAGTGTTGTCAGGCAGCCAGCAGTCTATGGACTATCTCTCGAAGCTTTTATGCAACGACGGGGACTTTGTGGTGACGGAAGACCCGGCGTTTTTGGGTGCGATGAATTCGTTTCGTGCAAACGGTGCCGAGCTGATTGGCGTGCCACTGGAGGAAGATGGCGTTTGCTTGGCCGCGTTAGAGGCCGCGCTTTCAAGAACACCTAAGCCGAAATTTTACTATACAATTCCAAACTTTCAAAATCCCACAGGATATACCACGTCTTTGGAAAAACGCAAAGCGGTGTATGAAATGTGTAAAAAATACGGCGTGATGATTTTGGAAGATAACCCGTATGGCGAGCTGAGATTTACAAAAGAAGATATCCCGTCAATAAAAAGCTTTGACACCGAAGGCCTGGTGGTGTATGCTGTGTCGCTATCGAAAGTGTTTGCGCCGGGTATGCGTATTGCGCTGTGTGTGGCAGAAAAAAACCTAATGAATAAGTTTGTGGTGGTAAAGCAAGGCAACGACGTGCACACAAACATGTGGGGCCAAAAAGTAATTGATGAATTTTTGGCAGAACATGACATCACCGCACATATTGCGAAAATCCGTGAAGTGTATAAGAAAAAAGCATACTACATGATGGATGCGTTTAAAAGCGAGCTTTCGGATAAAACAAGTTTTGTGCCGGTAGAAGGTGGCATGTTCTTGTGGCTACGCATGAAAAACGGCATTGATGCGCAAGAGTTTGTGCAAAAATGCCTTGACGAGAAGCTGGCAGTGGTGCCCGGAAGTGCATTTTTTGTGGACGCCACAAAGCCGTGCGACGCTGTGCGTTGCAATTTCTCCACGCCGTCGTTTGAGCAGATTGATGCGGGTACGGCTATCATGAAAAAAGTGCTGGCAAGCATGTAGGGCTACTGGTAAAATAC
>CAYJIC010000074.1:0-9670 GCA_964370155.1 uncultured Oscillospiraceae bacterium | reverse complement strand
GTAACACCACCGGTATCATCCACACCGGTAACATCTACACCGGTGACACCACCGGTATCGTCTACACCAGTGACCACTCCATAAGGCGTTAAATATTAGATGATTTACAGTAGCTTTGCAATACTTGTTAAGTGTGGCTTAATATGTTTTGCAAATAAGATAGGAACGATAAGTAAGGTGGTATGAATGGAAGGTATATCCCTAGGAGATATCATTAACCTGCAAGGTCTGATTTGGGCGATACCGCTGATTGTTTTTGCGGTGCTTATGGTAAAGTTTTTAAAAAAACTAAAGATTAAAACGCGCAAAAAGCCAGGGCAGTTTATGCGATATGAAGTAAAGGATGCCACCGCCACGGAATGCAGAGGAAAGCTGGGCAAACCGCAAACAGAAGATATCTTCCACTATAAGCTGGAAGATGCAATGAGCGGCGGGTGGTATATCCATTTTTTGAAACACAACGCAACACAGCAGCAGCTGGACACGGTGTTTTTAATACAGTTTGAAGAGGAAACACCGGCCGTGTTTAGTTTACGGTTTATAAGGGAAGCGTTTGGCATGAAAGAGCCTGTGATAGGAGAAAGTCTGCTTGATGACTTTTTTGCAAAGAAGCTTGATGCGACACGGGTGATTGTTCAGGAAAACGAAGAAGAGCTTAATTGAGCAGATATTGACAATAGACCATAGTTTTGTTATTATTGGCACAATAAAGGTTTAAAACCAAAGTGAAAGGAACGTATTTACAAATGGACGACGACGGTAGTCGACCTCGACAAATGAAATACGATGCGCAAGACACAGCTATCTTTTAAAAAAGATGGTAGTGTCTTGTTTTGCTTGTAAGAACAAATAAGTATATAGGTTTCATAGCGGAGTTTATCTACACTGCTGTTTTATTAGGAGGAATATTTTTTGGAAACAATTTCAGATAGTCAGTTGATAGGTATGTTTTTACTGCAGGGTTTGCTTATATTAATAAGTGCGTTTTTTTCTGCAGCAGAATCAGCGGTGGCACAACTGCCTACTAACAAGTTACAAGATCAAATAGAGGAAGGTAACGCAAAAGCAAGGCGCTTGATAAACGTATCGGAAAACATGTCGGACTTTTTAGCAAATGTGCAAACCGGTAGCCTTATAATGAGCTTTGTTGGCACAGCGCTTGCCACATATACATTTACTGCATCATTTGCACAGTGGCTGTACATGCATCTTGGATTTGTTATTTTTTCATATGACACGTTGTATATATTGGTGATGATATTAATTGCGGTAATATTGGCGTGTGTTATGTTGCTTTTTGGTGTACTGGTGCCAAGGCAAGTTGCACGTAAAAATCCGTACAAGGCAGCAAAATATACGGTGGATTTTGTTTTAGTTGTATCTGTTTTGATAAAACCTGCAATGAAACTGTTACGTTTCACATCCAAAGTGATATTATATCTGTTTGGCATTAGAGGCGAGCAGGAAGAATCGGTGACAGAAGATGAAATCCGTATGATGGTGGACGAAGGCATGAAAAGCGGAAACATTGACTCGGAAGAAAGCGAAATGATCAAAGCGGTGTTTGAGCTGGATAAAACCATCGCTCGAGATATAATGACGCATCGTGTGGATGTGGTTATCATAGAAGCAGACACACCTGAAGATGAAATAGTACAGCTTATTGGAGAAACAGGATATTCAAGATTTCCGGTATGTGGAGACAGCTCGGACGATATTTTGGGTGTGCTTTCTTCACGGACGTTTTTACTGAATTCAAGAAAAGAAAACCCGTGTGCAGTGCGCGAGCTTTTACGCATACCGAGGTTTGTGCCGGAAACAGTGCGTGCAGATATTTTACTGCGCGACATGCAAAAGTGTAACGACCATATGGCCATTGTGCTGGATGAGTATGGTGGGTTTTCCGGAGTTGTCACCATGGAAGACTTGATTGAAGAGATTGTAGGCGATATTTTTGATGAGTTTGACGATCCGGAAGATGAAGGAATATGCGAAGTGTCTGAAAACTTGTGGCGCATTTCCGGAGATACTGATATTGAGGAGATGGAAAGTACTTTGCAGATAAAGATGCCGCAAGAAAGGGAATATGACACGTTAGGCGGGCTGGTATTTAGCTGTATGTCTACCATCCCGGACGATGGCGAAGAGGTAGAGGTAGAAGTGGAAGGTCTGAAAATTATAACAGAGCCTATTGAAGATCATCATGTGACGTGGGCCAAGGTGAGCATATTACCTCCAAGCAATGAGGAAGAAACAGAACCTGAAGAAAATAAAAAACAAAGTAAAAAATCACAAAGCGTGAAAGAAGCAAGCTAAATAAAATAGTAAGCACCACATACATCTTTTTGCGAAGATTATGTGGTGCTTTTTTTATAGCCTGAAAGCCAACAGAATAATAATTATAATTGCGATATTTCAACGATTTGAACAAAATAAACAGACAAAAAACAGTAAAAAAGCGCATAAAAAATCAAGTGGCGATATTTTTGCAAAAAACAACGGTTAGCCATGGCTTATTCGCTTGAAATCAGTGCGTGGGTACGATATAATGATATCTAAGTCAAATTGACAAACCTTTAACAAAAGGGAGGCAAAAAAGGTTATGAAGCGTATTTCTACATTACCCTTTCAAGGGACAAAAGAGCAAGAGGCCGAGCTGAAAAGCTGGCTGCAAGAAAATGTCGATATGCCGGGCGTTGTTATGCCGGCATTACAAAAAGCACAGGAGATTTATGGCTATCTGCCGCTGGAAGTACAGCGAATGATTGCAACTGAGCTTGATGTACATTTGGCAGAGATTTATGGCATTGCAACATTCTATTCACAGTTTTCACTTTCTCCAAAGGGCAAATACCGCATAAACGTATGTATGGGAACTGCATGTTACGTTAAGGGTAGCGGCCCAATTTTTGAGAGCCTTGAGACAGAGCTGGGCGTAAAAAATGGCGATGTGACACCTGATGGAAAGTTCAGCCTAGAGGCTGTGCGATGCATTGGTGCATGTGGTTTGGCACCGGTACTAATGGTGAACGACGATGTATATGGTCGTTTAGAGGGTGATAGTAAAGAGCTGAAAGATATTTTAGCGAAATACTAAAGCAGGCGATTTTATGCAAAGGGGGGTCCTATTTGCAAGAATTGTCAATGAACGTGTTGGATATTGCCGAAAATTCTGTTCGTGCAAATGCCACTTTGATAGAAATAGACATTGCGCAGTGCACAAAAGAGAAAAAGCAAACTGTTATTATCAAAGACAACGGTAAAGGGATGAGCGCCGAAATGGTAGCGAAAGTGAGCGACCCTTTCACTACTACAAGAACCACACGTAAGGTGGGCTTGGGTGTGCCGTTTTTCAAAATGGCGGCCGAACAAACAGGCGGAAGTTTTTTTATAGAAAGTGAAGTGGGCGCCGGAACCACCGTTACAGCCACCTTTACGCTGGGACACATCGATCTTATGCCTCTTGGTGAAATTGAGGCAACGGTGGCCACCCTTGTACAGGGTGCACCTGACATAGACTTTGTGTACAGCTTCAAAAAAGACGACGCAGTATTTTCGTTTGATACCAGGGAGGCTCGCGTGATACTTGATGGAGTGTCTTTGGCCGAGCCGGCAGTGTATGTTTTTATTAAGGACCATATAAAAGAGGGCATGGAAGAAATAATAAAGTAAAACCGGCTCTTTTTGATGTACAGCAGAAAATGAGGAAAGACTATATAAGTAAGGGAGCATAGCTATGAAAAGTTTGGAAGAATTAGCTGCCATTCGCAATAAAATGAAGCAAACGGTAAACACACGTGATTCAGCCAAAGATGGTACTCGTGTAGTGGTAGGCATGGCTACTTGTGGTATTGCTGCCGGCGCACGTCCGGTACTGAATGCATTCACAGAAGAAGTGGCACGCCGTGAAATTTCAGATGTAATGGTAAGCCAAACCGGTTGTGTTGGCATTTGCCAGTTTGAGCCGGTGGTGGAAGTATACCGCGGTGATGAGGAAAAAGTAACATATGTGAAAATGACTGCCGATAAAGTGGCGCGTATTGTGTCGGAACATCTGATAGATGGAAAACCTGTGGCAGAATTTACCATCGGAGCTGCCACCCGTTAAGGGCGGTAGGTCTGTAGGAATAGGAGGATAAGATTTATGTACAGAAGCCATGTTATGGTATGTGCCGGCACCGGCTGTACCTCTTCCGGCAGCGGTCCCGTGGCCGAAGCGTTTGAAAAAGAGGTAGCGAAAAACGGGCTGGCCGAAGAAGTGCGTGTTATCAACACAGGTTGTTTTGGCCTTTGCGCACTTGGCCCCATCGTTGTTATTTATCCCGAGGCTAGTTTTTACTCCATGGTGGATGCAAGCGATGTGGCGGAAATTGTTTCCGAGCATCTTTTGAAAGGTCGTCCTGTTACCCGTCTTCTATATGATGAAACAGTAAAAGACGACAACACCATTACCAGCCTTGACGAGACACCTTTTTATAAAAAACAAATGCGTATTGCTTTGCGCAACTGTGGTGTAATAAACCCTGAGAATATTGATGAGTATATTGGCTTTGAAGGCTATCAAGCACTTGGTAAAGCACTTACCGAGATGACCCCGGACGAGCTAATCGAATGCATGTTGGATTCAGGCCTTCGTGGTCGTGGTGGTGCAGGTTTCCCCACAGGCCTTAAATGGAAATTTGCATCCGGCAAACGTGGTGAGGTACAAAAATACGTTTGCTGTAACGCTGACGAAGGTGACCCGGGCGCATTTATGGATCGTAGTATCCTAGAGGGTGATCCACATGTACTGATTGAAGCTATGGCTATTGCCGGCTATGCTATCGGTGCAGACAAAGGCTATGTATATGTGCGTGCTGAATATCCTATTGCAGTAAAACGTTTGCAAATAGCGATTGACGACGCTAAAGAATATGGCCTGTTGGGCGAAAACATCTTTGATAGCGGATTTAATTTCGATTTGGAAATTAAGCTGGGCGCCGGCGCTTTCGTGTGTGGTGAAGAAACCGCACTGATGACATCCATCGAAGGCAAACGTGGCGAGCCTCGTCCACGTCCTCCTTTCCCCGCAGTGAAAGGTTTGTTTGAGGCACCCACTGTTTTGAACAACGTGGAAACATATGCAAACATTCCTCGTATCGTTCTTTTAGGTAGCGAGTGGTTCAAAAAAATCGGTACCGAAAAAAGCAAAGGCACAAAAGTGTTTGCGCTTGGCGGTAAAATCAAAAACACAGGCCTTGTGGAAGTTCCTATGGGTACCACATTGCGTGAAATCGTGGAAGAAATCGGCGGCGGCATCCCGGGTGGCCATAAGTTTAAAGCTGCTCAAACAGGCGGTCCTTCCGGCGGATGTATCCCCGCAGAAAAAATCGATGTGCCTATTGACTACGATAACCTTTTGGAAATCGGTAGCATGATGGGTTCCGGCGGCTTGATTGTTATGGACGATACCACATGTATGGTTGACATCGCACGCTTCTTCCTTGACTTTACCATCGAGGAAAGCTGTGGTAAATGTACACCTTGCCGTGTGGGCAACAAGCGCATGATGGAACTGCTGGACAAAATCACCGAGGGCAAGGCTACCCGTGAAGACCTAGACAAAATTGACGAGCTGGCACTTTACATCAAAGAAAACAGCTTGTGTGGTCTTGGTCAAACAGCGCCAAACCCTGTGCTTAGTACCATTCGTTACTTCCGTGATGAGTACTTAGAGCATATTGATAATAAACGTTGCCCGGCCGGTGTATGTAAGGCACTGATGCAATACACCATCATCGAAGATAAATGTGTGGGTTGTACCGCTTGTGCACGTAAGTGTCCTGTGAATGCAATCGAAGGTGCTGTGAAAACCCCACATACCATCATCCAGGATAAATGTATCAAGTGCGGCGTTTGCATGGAAACTTGCAAGTTCTCCGCTATATCGAAAGGTTAAGGGAGAAGACGAATATGGCTAAAATCAATATTAAGGTCAATGGCATGACCCACCAAGTGGAGGAAGGCATTACCGTATTGCAGGCCTGCCACGATATAGGTATTAAAATTCCTACCTTGTGCTGGATGCGTGAGATGAACCAAATTGGTGCTTGCCGCATGTGCGTGGTAGAGGTAAAAGGTGCAAGAACTCTTGTTACCGCTTGCGTATACCCGGTAAATGCCGACATGGAGATTATCACAAACAGTGATAAAGTATTAGGCGCACGTAAAACAAACTTGGAACTGCTTCTTTCTTCGCATGACCAAAACTGTTTGTCTTGTGTTCGCAGCACCGATTGTGAGCTGCAAACATTGTGCCATGAGTATGGCGTTAACGGCCTGAAATTCATTGGCGAAAAACCTCACTATGAGCTGGAAACCAGCACATTGCATCTGGTGCGTGACAACAACAAATGTATTTTGTGCCGTCGTTGTGTGGCAGCTTGCCAAAACCAAGTGTCGGTAATTGAGCCTTCAGAGCGTGGTTTTGAAACACACATTGCGTGTGCATTTGAGGCACCTTTGGCAGAAACAGCATGTATTTCTTGTGGCCAATGTATCGTAAACTGTCCCACCGGCGCTTTGGTGGAAAGAGACGATACCGACAAGGTACGCCAAGCTATTTCTGATCCAACCAAAACGGTTATTGTGCATACAGCACCGTCAATTCGCGCTACTATGGGTGAATCGTTCGGTATGCCGGTAGGCAGTAACGTGGAAGGCAAAATGGTAGCTGCACTTCGTCGTTTAGGCTTCGATAAAGTTTTTGATACCGATACCGCCGCTGATATTACTATTATTGAAGAGGGCAAAGAGTTCATCGAACGAGTACTGAACGGTGGAACACTTCCGCTTCTTACCAGCTGCTGCCCAGGCTGGAGCAAATATTGCGAAATCAATCATCCCGACATGCTGGACAACATCTCCAGCTGTAAGAGTCCTCAGGGAATGATGGGTGGCCTTATCAAAACATATTGGGCTGAAAAAGCAGGGGTAGACCCCAAAGACATCGTGGTAGTTTCCATCATGCCTTGTACTGCTAAAAAGTTCGAGCTTGATCGCTATGATATGTTTGCTGCAGGCGAAGGTATCCGCGATAACGATATATCCCTCACCACAAGAGAGCTTTCCCGTATGGTGAAACGTGCAGGTATCGACTTTGTGAATTTACCTGACGAAGGCTTTGATTCTGCTTTGGGTGAGAGTACCGGTGCAGCCGTTATTTTTGGTGCTTCCGGTGGCGTTATGGAAGCTGCCTTGCGTAGTGTTGCCGAAGTATTGACAGGCAAAGAGCTGGAAAACATAGACTTCAAAGAAGTTCGTGGTACAGACGAAGGCATTAAAGAAGCTACATACAAAGTTGGCGATATAGATGTACATACTTGCTCTATTTCAGGCCTTGCCAATGTGGAAAAAGTGTTGCGTGAAGTGAAAGCAGGCAAGCGCAACTACCATATCATTGAGATCATGGCTTGTCCGGGCGGATGCATCAATGGTGGCGGTCAGCCTCCACAACCGGCTTCGGTACGTAACTTTGTAGACCTAAAAGGTCTTCGTGCACAAGCGCTTTATAACAATGATAAAGCTAAAAATGTGCGCAAGAGCCATGAGAACTCTCAGGTTATCGGTTTGTACAGAGAATTCTTCAAAGGCGATCCATTTGATGCCGCAGGATGTGAGAAAGCTCATCATATTCTCCATACTTCCTATCAGCCACGCAATCCGAAGTACTAAGCACAGGTGAAAATAGGATGTAATAGAGTTTCAGATGCAAAAACATCCCTAATTCTTAACAATAATATCCATTTAAACCACAATATAAAAAGTAGCCAGGTTACAAATACTTGGCTACTTTTTTTTCTAGTATTTTTCACTTATTTAAGGTATTATAAAATAGAGTAAAGTAATAAGGGGGTATATGTGATGCCGAAATATGATGTGCAGCTAATTAATATGGAAAAAACAGTGATTTTCGGACGTGAAATGCAAAGTGGTAATCGTACACAGGCAGAAGATATTAGAATGTTATCAAGTAGCTTTTACGAGCAAGCAGGCTTTGCGCCGGGAGATGATTTTCCGTATTATATTGTCAACGCAGAATGTGATAGGAGAAAACATAAATTCATATTATTTGTGGGTGGTTTAAAGGATGCACCGGCTTTGCAAGCACATGTGTTGCCGGAAGGTGTGTGGGCGACGATTGAAATTCGTCCTCGCTTCAAAAAGCTATGGGCTGGAGTAATTGAATCCACAAAAAGATGGTTCTATCAAAGTTGGCTTCCTAAAAGTGGGTATGTGGCAATGGATGTGGAATATGAATACTACACCGAAGATAGTATATCAGAAGAACCAAAAGCTACTATTTATTTTTTTATAAGGAAAAAAGAAGGGGTCGAGCTTTTGTAAAATGATTTATCCTGGGGAGGATTGCATGAATTATACTGAAAGGTTAGCTAACAACGCCGTGGTACCGACAGTGGCGATTGAAGATGTAAAGAGCGCAGCACCTACAGCAAAAGCACTTCTTGCCGGTGGAATTGATGTAATGGAAATCACTCTGCGTACAGATGCAGGTCTCGCATCTATAGAAGAGGTAGCAAAAAAATGTCCTGACATATTAGTGGGTGCAGGCAGCGTTATAAATTTAGAACAGGCGAAAGCCAGCATAGCGGCCGGGGCAAAATTTATTGTTTCTCCGGGATTTGATGAAGAAATAGTGAAGTACTGTTTGGAAAATGATGTTACAGTGACACCGGGATGCGTAACGCCTACAGAAGTAATGGCTGCAGTAAAACTTGGCGTTAATGTAATAAACTTCTTTCCGGCCAATGCACATGGTGGGCTGACAGCAATGAGAGCGCTGGCGGAGCAATTTGGCAATATCACATTTATTCCCACGGGTGGTGTAAACGCTGAAAATATTGGTGAATATACGGCAGAACCATATATACACACCGTTAGCGGCAGCTGGATTTGCACAAAAGAAGATATTATAGCTGAAAATTATGATAAAATCACTATGCTTTGTAAAGAGGCGGTTATGAATTCTTTGGGGTTTGAGATGGTGCATGTCGGAATAAACACCGAGAACGAAGAAAAAGCCACAAAAGCAGCCGAAGCGTTCAGTGATATGTTTTTATTCAGCATTAGAAATGGCAGCAATTTTATATTCTCAGGGCCGCATATCGAGATGATGAAATCTACAACTCCTGGAGTATTAGGACATGTGGCTATCCGAACAAATAATATTCATCGTGCAGTGGCGTTCTTAGAAAAAAGAGGATATGCGATGGATCCCAGTAAACAAAAGGAAGTTAGAGGAAAAACAGTTCCGATATATTTAGAAGCCAAAGTGGAAGGTTTTGGCATTCAATTAATGCAAAAATAATAGATGCTAACGATTGAAGTAAGTAAAAAGCCCTTTATATACATATGTATATAAAGGGCTTTTTGTATGAAAATTTGACACATAAAAATCAAATCAATAAAAACACATAATATAGTAAATTGATAAAGTGACGACAAAACTCAAAGTATACGATTGTCTGAAATGCACAAAAATTTTCCTCAATAAAAAATTTTTTAAATACATTTTATTAAATGTTTACAAAATTTCACAAAAAAATCTATATGAAAGTCAATTGATTATTTCGACACGATACGCTAAAATATTCAAACTTAAACGATAAGA
>CAYJIC010000073.1:0-9678 GCA_964370155.1 uncultured Oscillospiraceae bacterium | reverse complement strand
TTACTCCTCGGGTAAAGCATCACTTTCAGAAAAATCTTCCCTATCCAGTGTCAAATACGGATGATAGAACGGATCTTTTGTCAGCTCGCTACCATACCGTGAAAACAACCTTTCCTGTTCTTCTTCAAAGCGCCTCTTTGCCTCGCCCTCTTCGTCACTACCACGGCTTTTGCTCTCGTAGTGATACAGCTCGGCATACGGGGTGAACAATACCCACCATCCAGCTCGGCGCAGTCTCAGGCATAAGTCCACATCATTATACGCCACAGAAAACCCGGGATCGAACCCATTCACTTCGTTAAAGGCTTTTTTGTCCACCATCATGCATGCACCGGTGACTGCACTAAGCTCCTGCACACAAGCCTGACGGAACATGTATCCGCTGTGATCCCGCAAAGCATACTTATGGCTATGTCCTGCATACCCACCAAGGCCCACAATGACGCCTGCATGCTGGACGGTGTTGTCGGGATAATACAGCATCGAGCCCACCACACCTACTTTTTCAAGCTGACACAACTGTAGCATTTCGTTTATCCACAGCGGAGAAATAACCTCGGTGTCGTTGTTCAAAAATAATAGATAATCACCGCGCGCTTGTGATGCGCCAAAGTTGCAAATAGAAGCAAAGTTAAACTCTTTACTTTCTTCATACACCAACACTTTACAGTCCTGATATATTTTTGCTATCCGCTGATAATATGAAAACGTCTCTACTGTTTTCGAGTTATTTTCCACCACTATCAGCTCAAAGTTATGATACTGCGTTTTTTCATATAGGCTACGAATACACCTGTCCAAGTCCGCAACATGTTCATGGTTTGGGATAATGATAGACACCAGCGGAAGCTCTCTTATGGCATAATTCACTTTATATGTAGACGGAAACTTGCCGTCCACCACATTCGCCCTGATTTTTTCACGCTCTAAGTGCTGAGAAATCGCTTTTTTAGCCGATTCTGCCACATACGGTTTTGCCTCTACGCCCATACTGGTCGAGTCTCTGTGTTGGCGCCAGTAATACAGCACTTTTTTAATATGTTCTGCACCGCCTGTTTCCTCTAAAACACGCAGATATAAATCATGATCTTGGCTTCCGTCCAAGTCTTCTGAAAACCCGCCAACTTTATTGAAAATATCCTTGCGTATAGCCACCAGATGGGCAATATAGTTCACATTCAACAAGTATTGCGGGGAATAATCAGGCTTAAAATGTCCAACAGTGGGACGCTGGATATCGTTTTCAAAAAGTGCCTCGTCGCTGTATATAAATCCTGCCTCGGTATTTGCCACACGCTGTGCCACTTCAAAAAGTGCGTTGGGTGATAATATATCGTCATGATCCAAAAACACAATATATTGTCCGCTCGCCATATTCACGGCACGGTTGCTGTTTACGGCAATTCCGCCGTTTTCACAGTTCTGCACATGGATTCTGTTATCTGGGTATTTACCAATAAGCTCGCCTATGACATCCGCATCATCCGCAGCGTTTATGATGCACAGCTCCCAGTTAGAATAGCTTTGATTTATCACGCTTTGCAATAATTCATCAAAAAACTGACGGGTGGTATTGTACACCGGCACGCACACCGAAATCTTCGGCCACGCTGTAATATCCACACCTCTTTGACGCTCAAGCTCTGCTTTTGAAGGCAAAAACCGACCTTTCTGTGGTCCATGCCTACGCTTCCAATACTTGTGCGCACGCTTTATGGCCGCAAAAAGCCCCTCTGTTTGCACCATCTCAAAAAAATATGCAATCAGTTTTTGGTTTCGTTTTTTTGCTTGCTGTTTTTCGTCATGTGCCATGCCCATCCCACCTATTTTCACTCTTTATTTTTTATCGCAACCCAAAATTTTCATACTCTAAGGTAAAATGATGATTGTAAAACGGATCACCTTTTTGCAACATGTCCGCCCAGCGCTTTGTGAATGCTGCTTTTTCCCTGTCAAAGCGTTCTTTGCGTGCACCTTCAATGTCATACCCTCTGCTTTTGCTTTCAAAGTGATATGCTACTGCATACGGTGTGAAGACATTCCACATTCCCTTTTCATGTAGCCTTAGGCAAAAATCAACGTCGTTGAACGCCACCCCAAAATCAATAGCATTAAGGCCACCAAGTTCTTTATACAGCTGTGTCTTCACCATCAAAGCCGCCCCTGTGACAGCACTGACGTTTTGCGTGGTAGCAAGGCGATACATGTCTCCGCCGTTGCCGCGCTCGTGTCCTTTATGGCTCACTCCGGCTGTTCCACCCAGCCCCACTATCAGCCCGGCATGCTGTACTGTGTCATCCGGATAATAAAGCATCGCACCTACTGCGCCCACATCATCTCGCTGGCTGTAGCCCAGCATCTCGGGCAAAAACCCTTCACTACACAGCTCTACGTCGTTGTTCAGCAATAGCAAATGCTCTCCGCTTGCATGCTTCACCGCAAAGTTATTTATATCCGAATAGTTAAACTCGCCTTCATACTGTAATAGCTTCATTTTGGGATATTGCTTTAATGCCTTTTCATAAAACAGTGGTGTTTTCTCGTCTTTTGAGTTGTTATCTATCACCAATATCTCGATATTATCCCATCCGCCATACTTTTCAATAGACTCAAGACACCGCTGTAGGTCATCGGTATGATCACAGCTAGGTATTAAAATGCTGATTTTCGGCGTGCCTTTTATGGCATACTGCACCCTGTATGTGCCGGGATGATCTTTCTGAGTTTTCACTGCCGCTTTCAGGCCCAGCCTGTCCACATGTGCCTGCACGGCTTTTCTTCCTGCCTCGGTTGCTTTCGGTTTTTGGCTTATGTCCGACGCCGTGGAACCTGCGTGTTTACGCCACATGTATAGCACTTTCGGGATATGATGTATCTTTTTCGCTTTTTCTGAAAGCCTTAATATAAGGTCATAATCTTGCGCACCATCATATTCTTCTTTTTGTACTCCGCCTGCACGCATAAGCAAATCTTTCGTGAAAGCACACAGGTGGGTGATATAGTTACATCCACGTAAAGTGTCCGGGGCAAAATCACCTTTAAAATGATATTGCTCCAGCTTTTTCATGTTTTCACACAGCACAATCTCGTCGGAATATATCAGTTCTGCGCCGGTTTTTTCCGCGGCACTCACCACTTCATACAGTGCATTTTGTTGTAGCATATCGTCGTGATCGCAAAGGCATATCCACTGGCCTTTTGCCGCTTTCAGGCCTGCGTTTGTGTTGCCTGCTATTCCTTTGTTTTCATCCAAAGGAATGTAGCGGATGCGTGCATCTTTGCTCGCATATGCTTTTGATATATTTTTTACTTTCGCGTCATTTCCGCCATCTACAAGTAAAAGCTCAAAGTTCTGATAGCTTTGCGCTTTTACGCTATCAATAAGCTCTGCAAGATATTTTTTAGGTGTGTTGTACAGCGGCACTACCACACTCACAACCGGCGCATATTTCGGTGGATTTTGCCTTTGCTGCTCCAGCTCACGGCGCAATGGTATATCCGCACGATATCGCCATGTTTGCCCATGTACCGCCAGCTTCAAGCGAAAATCCACTTCCCGCCAAAGCGCCTGCCATCCCTTTTCTTTCAGCGTATCTTTACCACGCTCAAAAAGCAAGCCGACACGTCTCGGCGATATATTTCTAACTATTGCTTTTCCAAGCGAGTCTTTGCCGCTACTGGCCCAGTTAGAGCTTTTCATTTCCTTACTCATGCGTCTTTTTCGCCTGTGGTTGCGGCTTCCGACTGTGTTTTTTCATCTTCTTTTTTTTGCTTTTTCTTGCTTTTTTCCGCAGTTTCTCTATACTCTGTGCACACGCTTTTGCAGTCGCCTTTTGCCATTACTTTTCCGTGGTTCAGCCACACTGCGTTATTACAAAGGCGCTCTATCTGCTCAAGGCTGTGGCTCACCAAAAGCACAGTGGTTCCGCCGCTCATCAGCTCTTTCATGCGTGCCTCGCACTTTTGCTGGAACAAAAAGTCGCCCACAGATAATATCTCGTCACATATCAAAATATCCGGTTTCATTATAGTGGCCACCGAAAAAGCAAGCCGCGCCACCATGCCGGAAGAATAGTTTTTCACCGCTGTGTCTAAAAAGTCATGCAGTTCAGAAAACTCCACTATTTCCTGGAATTTTTCGTCTATGTAGCTAGGATGCATGCCAAGCACAGTACCGTTCAAATAAATATTTTCCCTGCCGGTAAGGTCTATATCAAAGCCTGCGCCCAGCTCTATAAGCGGCGCCACAGTGCCACGCACGGTGCACTTGCCTTGCGAAGGTTTCATCACCCCTGCAATAATTTTCAGCAAGGTAGACTTGCCCGAGCCGTTCAGGCCGATGATACCATATACATCACCTTTTTCCACCTTGACAGACACGTCCTGCAAAGCATAAAAAGCATCATATTCCAAAGAACCCTTTACTTTGCGCAAAAGGTATTCTTTCACACTATCCACTTTTTCCTTTGACATGGTAAACTTGCGCCAAATGCCATCCAGCTCTACCATTGGTAGGCTATTTTCAACATGTTGTCCTTCCAAACCTTAGCTCCTTTTATATATCAAAGTTAAATGTGTAAAATAAACTCGTCTTGTGTTTTGCGGAAAATAACAAGGCCTGCTATCAGCGCCACCGCCGAACAAGCAATGGTGGCAATCCACATGCGTGCTTCAGGTGCATTGCCATACACCACTACATCACGAAACATTCCCACATACCAATACATCGGGTTCAGCTTCACGATATATGTCACCAGTGAGTAGTTGTCAAAAATACTCTCCGAGTAAAAGATAGGTGTCATATATGTCAGCGCCATTACAAGCACGCTATACAAATGTTTTATATCCCTAAAAAACACCACCAGCGCCGACAAAATAAGGCCCATGCCAAGGCAAAACGTGAATAATAACAGCAACACCACCGGCGCCAACAAAACCCAGATGCTGATCGATGACCATGTGACCAATAATATAATCACCAGCGAAATCATTGCAAACAATGTGTTTATAAAGCTAAACAGCACTTTTTCAAGCGGGAAAATATACTTTGGTATATATACTTTTTTGATAAGTTGTGCATTACCCAGCACAGAGTCCATGGCGGTGTTTGTAGACTCGCTAAAAAACGCAAATATCAGCTGACCGGTAAGCACATACACGATAAATTCCGGTGGCTCACCCGTTGCGGCTACCAGCGGAAGCTCGCTTGCGGCAGCCATACGTGAAAACAACGTACCAAACACCAGCGCCATCACTGTAGACATTAATAGCGGATTCAAAACACTCCACACCATGCCTAAAACACTACGACGATATTTCACCTTTAGATCTCTACTCACTAGATTCATCAGCAAAAATCTATAATTCAAAAACACTTGAAAAGTGCCTTTTAAGTAACGAATCAACCGGCAAACCACCTTTCAAACTCAGTATAGCTTTGTTCATTTAGCAAGGGTAGCACTGCGTCTTTATCGCTCAGTGTGTGCGGGCAGTCCAGCTTTGGCCAGTCGATACCAATGTCGGCATCGTCATACCTCACGCCACCCTCTGATTTTGGATGATAATAATCCGAGCACTTATACTGAAACTCTGCCTCGTCACTAAGCACTAAAAACCCGTGTGCAAAGCCCTCTGGCACATACAGCATCCGCTTGTTTTCCTCGTTTAGCTCCACACCCACCCAACGTCCGAAATGTGGGCTGTTTGGGCGCACATCCACACCCACATCAAACACACTGCCTTTTGTCACACGCACCAGTTTTGCCTGTGTGTTTTCTGTTTGGTAGTGCAGGCCACGCAACACACCTTTACTGCTTTTGCTCACATTATCCTGCACAAAATCAACGTCGATTCCCGCATTTACAAACTCTTCTTTTTGGTATGTTTCCATAAAATATCCACGTGCATCACCATACACCGTCGGCTCTACTATGACAATGCCAGGAACCTCTGTTTGTATGAATGTAAACTTTCCCAAGATCTTACCCTCCTAAAAATAGCCCTATTATACCACTATTAAAATATCTTTTGTAAGAATACCACAAAACCGCGTCAACTTCAAGAAAAAACCTTGTCTAATCACCATTTTCACAAAAGATTTCACATCAAAAGCATACACCCTGTAAAGACTATTTTGTTAAAACAAAGCCGTTAAAATACTGTTTTGCACCAGCATACCGTTTTTTGTCAGACGCAATACTTCATTTTCCCACACAGCATAATTGTTTTTACATAGCTTGTGCAAAAAATCCACCTGGCTTTTTGTGAATTCTTTTTTGTATTTTGCTCGCCATTCTTTTTCACAAAGGCCGTCTGTCAGCCTCATTCGCAGCATGGCATAGTCCTCGGCTGTCATGTCGCTTTCGCTTTGCATTATGTTTTCATTTTCCAAAAACTGTTTTGTGTCAGGTGCAAACGAAAACCGTTTTCCATTTATATGCGAGTGAGCACTGGGGCCTAGCCCTAACCAGTTTTCACTGTTCCAATACAGCAAATTATGCCTGCTTTGCATTTCTTTTTTTGCAAAATTCGATATTTCATACTGGGCATATCCCGCTTTTTCCAGCTCTTGCACGGCATATAAATACATGTCTGCCACATCGTCTTGCGCCGGCAGGCAAAGTGATGTATCCCTGCCAAACGGCGTATTTTCCTCCACTTTCAGGACATATGCCGAGATATGCACTGCACCGTTTTCACGAAGCAAGGATAGCGTTGCGTCAAACTCGGCTTTTTCATATCCGGGCAGACCTAGCATTATATCGCCCGAAATGTTTGTAAACCCTGCTTTTCGTGCGGTTTTCAGTGCTTTTTCCGCATCGTTTACACTGTGTCGCCTACCTAGAGCGGCAAGGCTTTCACCTTTTGCTGTCTGCACACCGAATGACAGCCTGTTTACTCCCGCTTTGTACCATCCTCTTAGTTTTTCTTCGCTTACACTTTCAGGGTTTGCTTCCAATGTTATTTCGGCGTTTTTATATGGCGAAATAGCATCCAGCATCTGCGCTACTTGCCACTCAGACAAAAGCCCGGGTGTTCCGCCGCCAAAATACACTGTTTTAGGCGATAAGGGTTTATTTTCGTTATCCTTCGGCGCATATATTTCAAAGTCACGCAAAACAGCATTTATATACGCATCAGGCACTTTACTGCTTGCTCCCAGCGTATAAAAATCACAATAATTACACCGTGCGCGACAATAGGGTATGTGAATATACAGTCCATACTGCATATAAAATCCCCCCTTTAAATATTTTTCTGTTTTCTGCTAAAGTATCACCCTTCACCTGCCGATATATTTTGTAAGAAGCTTTGTAGAGTTATTACAAGTTTCTGGCAAGTTTGCCATAAGGGGGCAATAGTCCCTATGTAGGCACTTGTTTATTAATATACAAAGCGGTCGGATCTCTCAAACGGCACATAATATAGTGCCATCAAATTAAACGAGTTATCGCGTATCGCCGGCCAAAAGCCGCCGACAAGCCAGCCGTACCGCAAAAAACCAGCTGTTACTTCCTTTTTCAGGAGGCAACAGCTGTTTTTTATTATTTCTTTTGCCCTGCCACACTTTTTATAAGCCTAACATTTATTTTGGCAAACAAGCCTCAATTTCCTGCATTGTTGGCTGAGCTTGAATCGCGCCATATTTTGAGGTGGCAAGACTGCCTGCAATGGTGCCATACTGCAAAAGACGTTCCATCTCTTTTTCGCCTACCGCCGCCTGCTTGCTTGCAAGGCGGCCATTCAGCACTGTGCCCCAAAACGCATCACCTGCACCTGTGGTGTCAAGCACTTTCACTTCATACGCCGGCACGCTCATTCGCGCCTCAGGCGAAATACCAATACTTCCTTTCGGGCCCAATGTTACCATCAACAGCTCAAAATGATATTGTGAAAACAGATGTAGCGCTGCCTTTTCAGGGTCTTCCTTGCCTGTAATTAAAGCGGCTTCTTCCTCTGACACTTTTACATAATCCGCTAGTTCCATTCCTTTTTTTATGGCTTTTATGGCATCTTCTTCACTCTTCCATAAAAACGGCCTATAGTTCGGATCAAACGATATTTTTGCTCCGGCTGCCTTGGCCCGTTGCACACATGCCAACGTAGTGGACATGGCCGGATCCTGCACCATAGACACTGTGCCAAAATGAAGCACACGGCAATTTTCTACCAAAGAATAATTCACCTCGTGTTCACGAAGCATCACGTCGGCCGTGTTTTCACGATAAAACGAAAATTTTCTGTCACCATGTGCATCCAGCGTCACCATAGCCAAAGTTGTCAGCTCTTTTCCGCTTACCACACCGCTCACGTCAACTCCGCTGTCTTTCACACTTTGTTTTATATACTCGCCGAAAGTGTCACGTCCCACTTTGCTGATGAATGCCGTTTTACGTCCCAGCTTTGAAGCCATAGCCAGCATGTTAGCCGGTGCGCCGCCTGCACTGCCTTCCATATAAATCTTGCCGGCATCAGCACCTTTTGTGGACACAAAATCTATCAGACTTTCGCCCACCGCCACAATATCCCATTTCTTCATCACGTCATCCCCCTTTTACTGTATATTATTTCTCACATCTTTCGATGGTACTTCCTTTGCTTATTCTACCCTATTTTATGGCATCTCGTACCTTGGCAAACTGCGGACGATTCGCATATAAGTGCCTAGCAATAATCTCCATCATTTCAAAGTCTTCTTCCGAGTCTATATCCAACACTGCCGTATCTTCCATCTCAAAAATTTCGCATCTACCGTCCCACAAAAATCCACTTTCGTTTTCAAAAAGAAAATCACGTCTGAACGCGTAAATCGAAGCGTTAAGGTCGTAACACACCGGCGCTTGCTGACGAGCCACCACGTCGCTTTTCACCACTTGCTGAACATAGCCATCTTTACGTATAGCCATGTTCATATATGGGTTGCGACGACTTTTACACGCACTCATCACAACATCTAAATCTTCGCGTGAGCTTATCAAATCAAAACATCCCGCGACATCTTCCACTGTACGAAGTGGGCTGGTGATGTCAAGATCCATGTGATAGTCATACGGTTGTCCTCTTTTTTCCTCCATCACGCGCAAGCTTTGCTGAAACACACACATTTTAGCCACAGCATCCCCGCTAAGCTCTGCCGGTCGATGAATTTGTATCACGTGCGGATAAGCGCTTTTCACCAGTTCTTTTAATAGGCCGCTGTCGGTGTTCAAAACCACATCCGCCTTAATATCTTTCCTGCTTTGTAAAAACAGTTCAATGGCAGCCAAGGTGTAGTGAACCAGCGGCCGTGCACAAAATGTTTTCAGGTTTTTATTTTTAAAGCCCTTACTTCCTGCACGTCCGCATATGGTAATTAAAAGCTTGCTCATTCTTCTTCTCCTGTCACAGCATCCTTTTTCTCGCCTTCATCCAGCGCCGTGTTGCCCATTGCAATTTGCAATACGTTAAGCGCCCTTTGAGGACTGTTTATGCTTTCGCCTGTTCCATTTTGTGCGTAGTTTATAAAATATTCCATCTCACGTTTATATCTACAGTTTGGATCCTCGCTGTAGTCTTCACGTGTCCCGTCAACATTCGTCAGCACGCCTGCGCCAAAATCGGCCACAATAGTGCCTTCTTCACAAAACACTTCCAGCTCCCTGCGATATTTCCGCCCGAAATAATCAAGATGTAGCTCAC
>CAYJIC010000072.1:0-9815 GCA_964370155.1 uncultured Oscillospiraceae bacterium | reverse complement strand
GTGTATAATCACTAAGCATGTACAGATGATTGTTTGCAAATCCTCCGTCATAATGCGTGACAGTGGGGTTAACAACTGGGTTTACCACCTGCAAGGCCTCTTTGGTGCCGTCGGGGTTCAGCGTTTGGGTAAACTCGAACGAAAGGCATAAGCCCACCATTCTCGGCGCTCGGTCTTGTGCCGACACGAAGTTGCCCAGCGAATATGCCACAAGGGCTGTTCTTCCTTCGCTTTCCACCCATTCAACTGGTTGCATCACATGCGGATGCGTTCCGATAACTACGTCTGCACCCCATGCGGTAAAGTTTGCGGCAAGGTTTCTTTGTGCGTCGCTGGGAGTGTGGCTGTATTCTACACCCCAATGCACCCCGACAACCACAGCATCGGCCAGCTCACGTGCGCTGGTTATCATTTGCTGCATTCTTTCGGTTTCGCTGGTGTATATCACATGTGCGGGTGCCTCAGAAGGTGTGGGAAGTCCATTTGTTGTCTCGGTAAACGCTAAGTATGCAATGGTGATACCGTTCACTTCTTGTAGCGTGATTCCTGCATCGACTTCATCACTGCTGATAAGGCCGGTGGTGTATACATCCTCGGGCATGCTATCCCAAAACTGAAGCGTCTCGGTAAGGCCGGCAGAGCCTTTGTCATAGCTGTGGTTGTTTGATAAAGCAAACACACGCCATCCTGCATCATACAAGTCTTCGCCTATATCGGCCGGTGTTGAAAACATCGGATAGTTTGATGGTTCCATATATG
This sequence comes from uncultured Oscillospiraceae bacterium, assembly GCA_964370155.1. GTDB lineage: Bacteria > Bacillota > Clostridia > Oscillospirales > Ruminococcaceae > JAAYCI01. Next base: position 9,056 of record CAYJIC010000072.1, on the reverse strand, counting down.
TTATTAAAGACTCTTGATTCATCCAGTTTACGTCAAACTGCGAAAAAAACGGAATAACATTTTCATACACGTATGCAAAATCATATCCTTCGCCGTTTGCTCGAGCATTTGCCTGCTTGTAAAGGCTGCTGTGAATTAGATTATCTCCAACCGCGGAAAAAGTTACTGTTTGTTCTATCGGCTGTGGCTCGGGTGGTTCAGACAAAACAGCGTTTTCTGACGGCTGTACTTCATGCACCGATGTTATTTGCACGTTTTCAGCGGAAGGCTCTGTGCAAGCCACTAATAAAGCACATGCTATCATCAACGCAAAGAAGATTATTAAACGTTGTTTTTTTATCGTTCTCATTCCAGTTCCTCCAGCATACGGTGCATGTCATAAAGCCCCGGGCCTTTACCTGCCACATATAACGCCGCAGTAACAGCACCTGCCGCAAACACATTTCGGGAATATGCCGTATGCGACAAAGTAACAACCTCGTCTTGGCCGCAGAAAAGCACGTCGTGCTCGCCTACAATACTGCCACCACGTACAGCCGAAATCCCAAGCTCGTTCTCGCCACGTTTTTGGCGCACAGGCGATCTGTCATACACATACTCAAAACGTCCGTCTGCAGCTTCGTTTGCGGCGTCTGCCAACATAATGGCGGTGCCACTGGGTGCATCCAGCTTGTTGCCGTGATGCTTTTCTACTATCTCTACGTCGAATCCCTGCAACACCGACACAGCCTTTTGTACTAAGTTTACCAAAAGGCTGATGCCAAGCGACATGTTTGCGCTGAAAAACACAGCCGATTTTTCGCCTGCTTTTTTCACTTGTTCTTTTTGCTCTTCAGATAAGCCGGTGGTGCACACAACATATGGCAATCCTACTTTTGTGCAATATTCAAGCGTAGATTCAACCGCACCGGGATGTGAAAAATCAATAAGTACATCCGGGGCCTCATCCAAAGCAGATAGTTCCTCGATAGAGCTTACCACAGGGCAGGGCAGACCTGCGGCCGATCCGATGTCTACACCTGCCACTAAGCGACAATCGGAACGTTTTGTAATCATATCTACCAGCACACCGCCCATGCGCCCACAAATTCCCTGAATGGCTATTTTAATCATTACTATTTTCTCCTTATGCTACTTTAATACAATATATCAAAAACACTAACCGAAATATTTTATATCCTATCATTTTATTTTACAGTTGTTTTCACAATAAAGCAATACCGTACAAAAAACGGTTTGCAAGCTGTGCACACCTTATTTGTACGGTATTATCCTATTTGTCAGCTTTTATGATAAAATAAGCTTATATAAGACCGACTGCTTTCAGTTCAGCTTGTACTCTTGCTTTTTCAGCGTCGCCCAAATCGGCTAAAGGTCCACGGCACGGCCCTGCTGCATATCCCATCATGTTGAGAGCTGCCTTCACCGGAATAGGGTTGACATCACAGAACATAGCGTTATTTAAACGCATATATTTCAGCTGTATGTCAAGACTTTCTTTTGTTTTGCCTTCAAAGTATAAGCTGCATAAGTCATGCATTTCCTGCGGCACAATATTCGCCAAAACCGAGATAACACCGTATCCACCCAAAGACATCAGCGGCACTACTTGATCATCGTTACCAGAATAAAGGGCTAAATTATCACCACAAGCTGCCACAACATTCGTAATATGGGAAATATCACTGCTGGCTTCTTTTGTGGCGCATATTTTAGGATGCTTTGCCAGCTCCACATATGTATCCACTGCTATAGTCATACCGGTACGTGAAGGAACATTGTACAGTATCACCGGCAAGTCTGTGGAATCTGCTACCGCTGTGAAATGCCGAATCAAACCTCTTTGGCTGGTTTTGTTGTAGTATGGAGTCACCTGTAACAGTCCATCTGCACCACACTGCTGAGCACCTTTTGACAGCTCTATGGCATGACGAGTATCGTTTGCGCCTGTGCCGGCAACAACAGGCACACGCCCGTTTACCGTTTTCACACAACGTCCAATCACATCCATATGCTCTGAGTCGTTCAACGTCGATGCTTCACCGGTGGTACCACATATCACAATAGCATCGGTAGAATTTTTTATCTGAAACTCTATCAATCTATCCAATTCGTCATAATTCACACTTCCATCATCCATCATCGGTGTCACAATGGCCACACCTGAACCTTTAAACAGTTGCGTTTTCATACTTTTTCCACCTTTCTTCAACTATTTTAATTACTTTTCAACAATTTAATTTTTTATGTCGTATCTACGATGTTTAAAATGTTGAAACATTAGTCCAAATATCCTAAAGCAGCCAATAATTCGGCCATTTCCACTGCGCCACCGGCCGCACCACGCAAAGTATTGTGAGAAAGGCAGACAAATTTGATGTCATACTGCGAGTCCGGACGAAGGCGTCCAATAGAAACACCCATTCCGTTTTCAAGGTCACGATCGAGTTTTGTTTGAGGACGATTTTCCTCTTCAAAATAAGTAAGGAACTGCTTTGGCGCGCTGGGCAAGCCAAGTTCTTGAGGTTTTGCTGTATAATTTTTCCACTTGTCTAAAATATCCTGAATGTTTGGCTTTTCTTTAAAAGAAGCAAACACTGCGGCCATATGTCCATCGCTTGCAGGAACACGGATGCATTGTGTAGTGATGGAAGGTGATGTGGTGTTTACAATCTCACCGTTTTCTATCGTACCCCATACTTTTAGCGGCTCTTTTTCGCTTTTTTCTTCTTCGCCGCCAATAAACGGGATGACATTATCCACCATTTCCGGCCATGTTTCGAAAGTTTTACCAGCGCCTGAAATTGCCTGGTATGTACACGCCAATACATTTTCAAGCCCGTATTCCATCAATGGGTGAAGCGCCGGAACATAACTTTGTATAGAGCAGTTACTCTTCACAGCAATAAATCCACGTTTTGTTCCCAGGCGGTTCCTCTGTGCGTTTATAACCTCGCAATGCTCAGGGTTCACTTCCGGAATAATCATAGGCACGTCCTTTGTTCCACGATGTGCCGAATTGTTTGACATTACGGGACACTCGGCCTTTGCATAAGCTTCTTCCAGTGCTTTTATCTCATCTTTATTCATGTCTACAGCGCAGAACACAAAATCCACAAGTCCTGCAATGGTGTTTACATCAGCTGTCGCATCATACAGTTTCATCTCGGAAACAAAAGAAGGGATATCACTTTTCATAGCCCAGCGGCCTTCTACCGCTTCAGCGTAAGTTTTACCGGCGTTGCGGGGGGATGCCGCAAGCACCTCTATTTTAAACCAAGGATGCTGTGCAAGCAATGTGATAAAGCGCTGTCCAACCATGCCGGTCGCTCCAATAATACCAACCTTATACGTTTTCATAAACAAAATCTCCTTTAAAATTAAAAAATGTGCTTTTATTTCCGTATAAAAAATAAAAGCCGGCTTGTAAACCGGCAGTACATGCAATATAATAGAACTCGCATGAGATATTCCGGCACTTCGCATAGCTTATCTACGCGACAGTTTCGCCCCTGTTAGGGTACGAACCCAGAAAACGAACTGCCAGTCGTCTTCTTCGGCAACATTGCCTTTCGCACCACTCTTTAGGCTTTGGCAAGCCAGATGTAGGGCTACTATTCAACATTGCGCCTCCGGAAATCTATATGTTTTAATATATCACCCATTTTATAATGTTGTCAAGTAGTGGCTGTAAAACAAGTATAATTTCAGCCAAATTACTAAACATATACAACCATCGGTTTATAGCCGATTTGTGCCACAGAAAGGTTTTTATGCAAACAAAAGATTTTTATTTTGACTTACCACAAGAATTAATCGCACAAACTCCAGCAGAGCCACGTGATTCTTCCCGTCTTTTATGCATGGCACGACACAGCGGCGAGCTTAATCATCACATTTTTAGCGACCTGCCGAATTTATTACAGCCGGGCGATCTTTTGGTGGTAAACAATAGCAAGGTGCTTCCCGCCCGCCTAATAGGCCAAAAAGCCGACACGGGCGGCGTGTGTGAATTACTTTTGCTACACGAAGAAAAAAAAGATGAATGGGAGTGTCTTGCAAGGCCGGGCAAGCGCATGAAAGAAGGCACAAGACTTTCTTTTGGCGACGGTAGCCTTACTGCCGAGGTGTTGAAAACATTGGAAAATGGCGGAAAACTTGTACGTTTTTCATATGATGCTGCTAATTTATACGAAAAGCTTGACCAGTTTGGAAACATGCCGTTGCCTCCATATATAAAAACACAGCTTTCAGAAAACAGCCAATACCAAACAGTGTACGCAAAGCACCCCGGAAGCGCAGCCGCACCCACGGCCGGCTTGCATTTCACCCCTGATTTAATACAAAAACTAAAAGATAAAGGGGTGGAATTTGCCGAAGTAACGCTACACGTTGGGCTTGGTACATTCAGGCCTGTGCAGGAAGACAACATAGAGAATCATCATATGCATTCCGAATGGTATACTATAGACAATACCGCCGCCAACGCCATAAATAATACTAAAAAACAAGGTGGACGGGTGATTGCAGTGGGAACTACCAGCTGCCGAACGCTTGAATCCGTTATGGCAAAGCACAGCACCATCAAAGCTTCAAGCGGTGAAACCGATATATTCATATACCCGGGATGTAAATTTTTAGCCATAGACGGACTTATCACAAACTTTCACTTACCGGAAAGCACACTTATAATGCTTGTATCTGCTTTTTGCGGCAGAGAAAATACATTAGCCGCATACAAAGAAGCTATCAGGCGAAAATATAGATTTTTTAGTTTCGGCGATGCTATGTGTATTGTTTAAGTAAAGTATATTAACTTTACTGTTCGATTCATCGTTGTTTTCGCTTTAAACACAAAAATAAACAGGAGACTTTATGTTCACTTTAATTTCTACAGATAACAAAGCACGCAGAGGCAAGTTTGATACAGTTCATGGTACTTTTCAAACGCCTGCTTTTATGAATGTGGCTACAGTAGCCGCCATAAAAGGTGGACTTTCATCGGAAGATTTAAAAGAAATCGGATGTCAGGTGATGTTGTGCAACACTTATCATTTACATCTAAGGCCGGGTGACGAGCTTGTTGCACGCAGGGGGGGTATTGGCCCGTTCACGGCCTGGCAGGGTCCAACACTTACCGATTCCGGTGGCTTTCAGGTGTTCAGTCTTGCAAAGCTAAACAAAATCACCGAAGAGGGTGTATCTTTTGCCTCGCATATTGATGGGCACAAAATTTTCATGGGGCCTGAGGAAAGCATGCGAATTCAGGCTAACTTAGGCGCGACCATTGCCATGGCGTTTGATGAATGTGTGGAAAACCCCGCACCATACCAATATGCAAAAGAAAGCAGCTTGCGGACTATAAGATGGCTAAAGCGGTGTCAAGACGAAATGCAACGTATTAAAGACGAGGGTGTCGCTACAAATCCTCATCAGTTACTTTTTGGCATAAATCAAGGGGCCGACTTTGACGATATCCGTATAGATAACATGAAAGCTATTGCCGAGATGAATCTAGATGGTTATGCTATAGGCGGGCTTGCTGTGGGCGAGCCCACAGAGAAAATGTATCATGTCATCGAAACGGTACAGCCTCACATGCCCACTGATAAAATAAGATACCTTATGGGGGTAGGGACGCCCGGAAACATCCTAAATGCTGTAAAACGAGGCGTAGATTTATTCGACTGTGTCATGCCCAGCCGCAACGCACGTCATGGGCATTTGTATACATGGGAGGGTGTGCGTAACCTTAATAATGCAAAGTATGCAGAAGACGACTTACCGATAGATACCACGTGTGAATGCCCCGTGTGCAAGACGTATTCTCGCGCATACCTACGACATCTTTATCGTGCGCAGGAAGTGCTTGGAAAGCGTCTTGGCGTTATGCATAACCTTTATTTTTACAATAACCTCATGCAAAAAATCCGTGATTCTTTAGACGAGGGCACTTTCGAAGCTTTCTTTACAAAATATGTGGATATACTGGATGCTCGCATTTAAAGCTTTATATTATTTATGAAAAGAGAAAATCAACTTGAACGATAAAAAAAGAATGCTCCCTTTTTTGGCAATAACTGTCATATTTAATGTTGGTGCAAACCTTGCGCATCCTGTGACGCCTACTATATTTCAAAATCTCAATCTAGGGGACTACATGTTCGGGTACGCAATGGCCGCAATGATGCTTATGAATTTTATCGTTTCGCCGTTTTGGGGTGAAATCAATGGGTATATATCCAGTAGGGTTTCTCTTTTAATATGCGCCATAGGATATGGATTTGGACAATTTTTATTTGGTTTAGCGGTCACTGAGTGGCAGTTTATTGTTGTTAGAATGTTCACAGGAATATTCACAAGCGGTGCATTTGTTAGCATACTAACTTACATAGTAAACATATCACCGGAAGGAAAAAAAGGATATTATCTTACCGTTAATGTCACTATTCAGTCAGTTTTTAGTGCGTTCGGCTATCTAGTCGGCGGAATGATAGGAACGTACAATCCATATTTACCGGTTTTCACACAAGCGTGCTTGTTATCTATTTGCGGTGTGTTATATTTTTCCATCTGTAAAAACGACACAAATCCGGACATACCAAAGCTTAAATTTAATGCTTTGATAAAAAAAGCCAATCCTTTATCTTCATTTATTGCAGGCAAACAGTTTTTAACTGCCAGCTTAATATCTATATTTATAATGTGTGCCCTCCAAAATATGTCGTATATCGCATTTGACCAAAGTTTCAACTATTACATGAGGGATATTTTTGGATTTTCGTCAAACTATAACGGTGCGGTAAAAGGCGCCATGGGTATTATAACACTTGTTGCAAACGGTACAATATGCCTTTATATTATAAATAAAACAAATGTAATAAAATCCAACATCATTGTATTTGCGCTTTCTTTTCTTAGTATGCTAATGGCTATACTTTTTACCGATATAGTACCTTTTATATCTTTTTGTATTATTGTATTTGCTTTAAATTCCATCAGTATGCCCATCCTTCAAAATATTTTAACCACCGCTGGTAAAGGACGTGACAGCAATTTGATTATGGGTTTTTACAATGCCATGAGGTCTTTAGGCGGAATCATAGGAGCATTTGCCTCGGGCACACTTTATAATATCGTTCCGATCTTTCCGTTTATATTAGTTGCCTCGGGCTCGTTTTTAGCTGTACTTATCGGTATATTTTACTTCAAAAAAAGTATACACCAATAGTTTATACAATGTAGTAACACACACCACAAAAAAGGAGAAGCATTTTGAAAGAAAAGCTAAAAACCATATATGTATGCACTACATGTGGGGAAGTCACTCCACGCTGGCTGGGTAAATGTCCTTCTTGTGGTGAATGGAATACTCTTGTAGAGGACGTCGTGGCTGCAGCACCTAAGCAGGCTGCTAAAAACAATCGTAAACCCGGCATGGCGGCACAAGGCGCGCCTTCTACCGCGGTGGCGCACTCTTTGGCCGAGATAAACACCAGCGAGACCCAAAGCCGCATAGTCACCGGCATTGCCGAGCTTGACAGGGTGTTGGGCGGTGGGATAGTACTGGGTAGCGTGGTACTTTTGGGTGGCGAGCCGGGTGCCGGCAAGTCCACCATGCTGCTTCAGCTCTCCGGCGCCATAAGCCATACCACACCTGTTTTGTATATCACCGGCGAGGAATCTGTTCGTCAGATAAAACTGCGTAGTAGCCGCCTTGGTATAAATGGAGAAAATATATCCGTAGCGGCCGAAAGCGACGTGGACGAAATAACCTCTCTTATATATAGTACAAAGCCCGGTTTTGTAGTGATAGACTCTATACAAACTATGTATACGCCATCGCTTTCATCTTCGGCAGGAAGTGTGTCGCAAGTAAAGGAATGTAGCGCGCGCCTTTTAAACCTTGCCAAAGAAAATGAAATCCCCGTGTTTATTGTAGGCCATGTGAACAAAGACGGTGCCATTGCAGGCCCGAAAGTAATGGAGCATATCGTTGATACCGTTATATATTTTGAAGGAGACCGCACACTGCCATATCGTATTTTGCGTTCTACTAAGAACAGGTATGGCTCAACAAACGAAATAGGTATGTTTGACATGACAGGTAGCGGGCTAATGCCGATTGAAAACCCTTCAGAGATGTTGCTGGAAGGCCGTCCCATAGGCGTATCAGGCAACTGCGTCGGGTGTATAATGGAAGGCAGTCGTCCTATCATGGCTGACATACAGGCCCTTGCCACAAAATCAGGATTTGGCACACCACGGCGTGCTACATCCGGGTTTGACGCTTCTCGCGCAAATTTACTTATGGCAGTCCTTGAAAAGCGTGCAGGCTTCTTTTTAGGAAATCTTGATGTATATATAAATATAGTGGGTGGGTTGTATCTTTCGGAAACAGCCTGCGATCTAGCCTTGTGCTTGGCTCTTGTTTCCAGTATTCTAGACAACCCTGTCACAGACTCTCTGCTGGCGGTAGGTGAGGTGGGCCTGGGTGGCGAGATTCGCAGCGTGGCAAACTTGGACACTCGCCTGCGTGAAGCCCAGCGCATAGGCTTTAAAAAAGCCATTGTTCCACATCATAATCTGCGAGGTTTGTCAATGAAAGAATTTACCACCCTTGAAATAATTGGCGCAAAATATATAAAGGATGCAGTAAAGTATATTTAATGAAAAATAATCTCGGAAATATCTGATGTGCCTACTGTATTGCGGTTTTGCAGCTTCTTATGCACATATTTGCTGTTTTTTTTAATGTATTATGTGATAACATCCTTATTTGTTTCGGTATAAAAAATAATATATTTCAAATTTTTTTCTTCGATAAAGAGTCGGATTTTAAAAAAAGTAAAAAAACATTTCATAAACGCTTGACAGTTTTCAATATACGTGGTATTATTCAGTAGTCGGTTTTTGGTGCACGGGAGCATAGCTCAGCTGGGAGAGCACTTGCCTTACAAGCAAGGGGTCACAGGTTCGAACCCTGTTGTTCCCACCAAAATTGGCCCGGTAGTTCAGTTGGTTAGAACGCCAGCCTGTCACGCTGGAGGTCGTGG
>CAYJIC010000071.1:0-10145 GCA_964370155.1 uncultured Oscillospiraceae bacterium | reverse complement strand
TCAAAATTCATATTGCCTTGAGAAATATTTTGCGCAGCATCCATTACAACGGCCAAAGGCTTGGCAACAGATCTGTCAACCATTATTTTTGCGATGATACATACAATAAGTATCAAAGCTATGCCGACAAACATGGACACCGTCAGAGCGGTGCTGATGGCTGAATCGTTGGCACTACTGGAGATGCCTGCAAAAACAACACCGACTATTTCGCCGTTTTCATCAAAGTGAGGTATGTAAGATGTGATATGGTTTTCGCCTAATATTTCGGCCTCACCGGTATAAATTTCACCTTGGTTTAGCACGATATCGGCAATTTTAGGGTCAAGTGACGTGCCGGTGACGCGCTCGCCATCGATAATAATTGTTGTGAATTCTCTGACATCTCCATCAAAGATGGTGAACTCACATCCGGTGATTTCTTTAAGTCTGTCTAAAATTTCCGTTTTGTCTTCCAGGGCGCTTACTTCATGTAAGCTTAGCTCGTACTCAAGCAAGTTTGTGCCCACAATGCACTGGTCAGTGAGCTCATTGTTAATGTTGTTGGCTGTGACAACTCCGCTGATGAGTATCATAACAGTAACAATAATGGTGGTTGTTATAGCAATTAAAAGGTTGAACTGTGTAGAAAGCTTGCCGAATTTCTTTTTGTTGTTCATAAACAGTCTCCTTGATGAATACGAGTATTTTAGTTAAAAGAATATAAGTATATTATGGTGCATTTCAATCAAAAAGTAAATGGAATTTTTAATGTTTTTAAGTTAAAAAATCACAAACAAAAAACATTGAATCAAACAAAACAATGATTTCAATCAAATGTTGCCGCTACTTCTTTAAGCATTCTTCTAATTGGCAAATTATACGGACATCTAACTTCGCATTCTCCGCACTCTATACAATCTTTTGCTGTAACATCGAGTGCGTTAAATCGTTCTTTTGCCCAATCGGCAAGCCCTTCATATTTTACTAAGTAGTTTTTGAAAAGAAAGTTTGAAGGAATATTTATTCCAACAGTACATGGTAGGCAGTATCCGCATCTTCTGCAAAATTCATTTCCGAGCTCTTTCCTTATTTTTAAAACTTCTGATTTTTCTTGTTGCGATAAAGGCCGCAAGTCGTTTAAAACTGCTGCATTCTTGTCGACTTCTTGGGCGTTTCCCATACCGGGGATTTGCACATCTATAACACCGCTTTCTTCAATAAATCTTAAAGCTAAGTCATAATTATCCAAATTGCCCCCGGCCAAAGGTTTCATAGCAATAGTTGCTATTCCTTTTTTCTTTGCATTTAGTAGTGCCTTCTCGCCGTGCACCTCGACGATGTTATAAGGAAACATAACTGTATCTAAAATATCTCCATATACATCTACCGCTTTTTTTAGGGCGTCTATATTATGAAAAGTCGCACCAATAAATCTGATTTTTTTGTTTTCTTTAGCTTCCATTAAAGCTTTATAAGCACCGTTTTTGCCAAAAATAACATCTAAATCTTCAGTTTTTGTATTATGAAACTGATAAATATCTATGTAATCTGTTTGTAAGTTTTTCAAACTGATCTCGACGTCTTTTTTCATGTCTTCATAGTCTCTTGACATACTTTTAGTAGCTATTATAAATTTTTCGCGTCTGCCTTTTAAAGCAGCGCCTAGATATTCTTCAGAGACAGTATATCCTCTTGCTGTATCGATATAGTTCATACCATATTCTTCTAATTTATCCACAACTTGCTTTGTGTTTTCGATAGAATCTCTTTGAATTGGGATTCCACCAAAAGAAATAGTTGCAACTTTTAAATTGGTTCTACCTAAAATATTATATCGCATAATAAAAACCATCCTCGATTATTTATAACCAAATTTCAACTACATATATAGTATACTATATAAAATGAAAAAACCAACCGAATAATCGGTTGGTTTTTGGCGGAGAGAGAGGGATTCGAACCCTCGAGACCTTTATGGGGCCTACACGATTTCCAATCGTGCGCCTTCGACCAACTCAGCCATCTCTCCATATAATTTCCTTGCTTTCCTATATTACTAAAATCGTGGAGTGTTGTCAAGCAAAACTCTTGTTTTATTTTATAAATTGTATTATAATGTTTTAGTATTTGTCATAAAGGATAATAGGGATAATTATAATAAATGGTGCTTAAGAAGAAATATCACAGTATACACTTATTTTTACATTATGATAAATCGATTGAGTGAAGCGAGTGAAATGTAAGATTAAGAGCTGAACAACATAAAAGTGGTTGAAATCAGACGGGGTCTGCGTTATATGAGAGGAGAAAGTATATATGTTGGATTATCTGAAAATGGATAAGGCTACACTTTTGGAAGAAAAAGAAAAACTGCAAGCGAAGTATGACGAGTTTGCAAAAAAAGGCTTAAAACTTGATATGTCCAGAGGTAAGCCGGGCCCGGAGCAATTGGATTTGTCTATGGGGCTTTTATCTGTGACAGATTATATAGACGAGGACGGTGTGGATACTCGTAACTATGGTGATTTAGCCGGAATAGGTGAAGCGCGGCGTATGTTTGCCGAGTGGTTTGGCACAACGGCAGAAGAAACTTTTGTCGGTGGTAGTGCAAGCTTGGAACTGATGTATTTTTCAATACAGATGGGCTGGAGACATGGCTTTGTAGATGGAGTTGCTCCTTGGCAAAAAACCGAAAAACCAAAATTTTTATGCCCTGCACCCGGATATGACAGACATTTCCGTATCACAGAGTCGTTTGGATTTGAGCTGATATCTGTGCCTATGCTACCTACCGGACCTGACATGGATGCAGTGGAAAAACTGGTAGCAGACGAAGACGTGAAAGGTATTTGGATTGTTCCGGTTTATTCAAACCCAGATGGTTATACATGTAGCGAAGAAACTGCAAAACGCCTTGCAAACATGAAGACGGCCGCCAAAGACTTTCGTATTTTTTGGGATAATGCATACGGCCTACATCATTTGACCGACGATGGTGATAAAGGCCCGGATATCTTGGCCGAATGCAAAAAAGCAGGCAATGATGACAGAGTGCTGATGTTTATGTCTACCAGCAAAATCACATTTGCAGGTGCCGGTGTGGGCGCGATGTCAGCTAGTAAAAACAATATCAAAAGGTTCGCAGAGTTTATGTTCCCGGTTATCATAAGTTTCGATAAAATGAGCCAACTACGTCACGCGCGTTTTCTGAAAAGCGTGGGTGTTACACAGCACATGAAAAAACAAGCGGCTATATTAAAACCGAAGTTTGACATAGTGGATGAAACACTAAAAACTCAGCTAGGTGTTCTTGGCGATGCCGTAAGATGGACAAAACCAAAAGGTGGATATTTTATCAGCCTATACACCATGGACGGGTGTGCAAAACGTATTGTAGATTTATGCAAGCAAGTAGGAATGGTGCTTACCGGTGCCGGTGCGGCATTCCCGTATGGAAAAGACCCTAATGATAATCACATACGCATTGCGCCTACATATCCGCCGATGGAAGAACTGAAAATAGCGGCAGAACTGCTTTGTGTAGCCACATGTATTGCCAGTGTGGATAAATTAATCGCAGAAAAAGGATAAAAGTCGGTATTGGTTATATAGTATTGTTATAAAAGCGCACCTTATGACCACTTGTTATTGGTTGTTTAGTGCCAAATAGCATTAATGAAATGGTCATAATTACGTCAGCTTGGAGGACAGAATGAAAAAAAGAGGAAGAATTTGGTTTTTTATTGTTGCATTGGTGATTTTGTTTATATCTATCACCACATTTACCGGTGTTGATTCACGGTATGGTGATGTTGTGACACAGGTTGTAAGGCCGGCTTCGGATATTCGATTTGGAATTGATATTCGTGGTGGTGTTGAAGTGTCTTTTGTTCCGGCCATCGATGTGGAGCCAAGTGAGGCGCAAATGGATGCAGCGCAAGCTGTTATTGAGCAGCGTCTGCTCAGCCTTGGAATATCAGACTATGAGCTGTATAAAGATGTGTCGCAAGGACGTGTTATCTTACGTTTCCCGTGGCAGGCAGACGAGACAGAGTTTGATCCACAAACTACCATTCAAGAGTTGTCTGTGGCGGCAGTACTTACCTTCCGCGAAGGTGGCGAGACTGATGCCAGCACAGGTCAGCCCACGGGTGTAACTGCTGAAACCATCATTTTAGAAGGTGATGACATTGCAGAAGCCCAGTCGCAATACGGCCCGATAGATGCCAGCGGCACGAACGAACATCATGTTTTGCTGACACTTACAGATGAAGGCACGGCGAAGTTTGCCGAGGCAACTGCACGCATAGCAGAGAGTGGCGGCAGTATCTCCATTTGGATGGATGATACCATGATATCCAACCCATCGGTAAGCACAGCCATCAACTCTGAGACGGCTATTATCTCGGGCGGTTTCGATCCCGAAAGCTCAAAACTTTTGGCCGACAGAATTAACGCAGGTGCTTTGCCGTTTGCACTACAAGCTGAAAGCTATTCTACCATCAGTCCGGTACTTGGCGAGCAGTCTTTGCAAGCAATGGTGCTGGCAGGTATTGCTGCGATTGTGCTGATTGTAGGATTTATGATATTTAGTTATCGCCTGCCTGGCGTAGTGGCATCTTTGGCAATTATCGGCCAGACAGCCATGACAATTGCGCTAGTATCAAGGTATTTTGCAGTGTTCCCAAGTGCCACATTGACCTTGCCGGGCATCGCCGGTATCATTTTGGCCATTGGTATGGGTGTGGACGCAAGTGTTATCACTGCAGAGCGTATAAAAGAAGAACTTTACAGTGGTAAAAAGCTGGATGTTGCACTGCGCAGTGGCTTTGCAAGAGGCCTGCCTACTATTATAGATAGTAATATGACAGTACTCATTGTAGCCATGATATTGATGGGTGCTTTTGGACCCACAGACGGCATATTTGCCACCATCTTGTCTCCGTTCTTCTTCTGGTTTGGTCCGTCCACCGCAGGTACAATTTACTCGTTTGGTTATACATTGTTCTTTGGTGTATTACTGAACTTCCTGTTTGGCGTTTTGGCAAACCGCGTGATGTTATATTCGCTTTCGAAGTTTAAATCACTGAAAAATCCTGTGCTTTATGGCGCGACAAAAGACGGAAAAGCCCCACCGGCAGAAAAACCGCTTGCTATTGTACAAAACCGCAAAAGAAGGTTTGTGTTGTCTATAGTGCTTGTTGTGGGCATTGTATTGGCAAGTTTTGGTGTTGGTGTGGATTTGGATGTACAATTCAGCGGCGGTGCAATGATTCGCTATGGATACACAGGCGAAATGAGCATTGAAGAGATTCAAACAGTGGTAGATGAAGCCTTGGGTACCGAGACATCCATCCAAGTCGGCGACGACGGTACAGGACAAAAGTCGATGACTATTGCTATGCCCGGCACTGAAACAGTAGCTGTTGAAACTTTGGATGCACTGGACACAGCTCTGAGTGAAAACTTCTCTTCAAGCATGTTTACACAGCTGGAAGTGAATAATGTTGAGCCCAGTATGGGTCAAACATTCCTTATGAAATGTGTGTTGGCCGTGATTATAGCCTCGGCACTGATTTTGCTTTATATCGGTATTCGCTTTAGAAGAATCGGTGGTTGGCGTGGCGGCTTGACAGCTGTTGTGGCGCTTGTACATGACTTGATTATCGTATATGGCGTGTATGTTGTAATGGGCATTCCGCTTTCTGGAAACTTTATCGCTGCAATGCTTACCATCCTGGGGTATTCTATCAATGATACTGTGGTGGTGTATGACCGCATTAGGGAAAACAGAGGCCTGTATGGTCGCAGTAAAACCTTTGCAGAACTTGTGAACTTGTCTATCAATCAAAGCTTGAAACGCTCGGTAAAAACCACTATTACTACTGTGATTTCGCTGGGCTGTGTGTGCATTTTCTCGGTGGTATACGGTCTTGACAGTATATTCACATTTGCGTTCCCATTAATGATTGGCATGTTCTCCGGTGTGTATAGCACTATTTGTATTGCAGGCCCATTGTGGGTGAGCTGGGAAGAAAAAATAGCAAAAACTGCAAAAAAAGAACTAAAAGAAAAAAAATCAGAGCCTAAATCAGAATCTAAAAAAGAAGAGCCTAAAAAAGAAGAAATTAAAGCTGAAAATAAAGATGCTGAAAAAGAACAAAATAGCGATGACTAAAAGCAAATAAAATAAAGCGGATGCTGAGGAACTGCCTTGGTATCCGCTTTGTTTTTAGTATCGAAAAGTAAAAAGCAGGCTTTACATTCGCGGCGAACTATTGTAATATATTTAATAGGAATATTATTTTTGCGTGTTTGACGACACGACAAAAAAACAACGTTAAAAAAAGGTTTTAGGATGTGAGAAGGGATATTACATTAAGAGGTATGGAGAAAAATAACATGGCAGTGAAGTATAAGAGAATTTTGCTGAAACTTAGTGGGGAAGCGTTGTCGGGAGATGTGGGTTTTGGACTTTGCTCTGAAACCATACAAGAGATATGTAAAGGCATAAAGCAAGTGCATGATCTAGGGGTTCAAATTGCTATTGTTGTGGGTGGTGGTAATTTTTGGCGTGGCCGCGACGGTGTGCATATCGAGCGCACACGATCTGATCAAATAGGGATGCTGGGCACAGTTATGAACTCTTTAGCAGTGGCGGATGCACTGGAAAAAATAGGAGTAGGGGTACGGGTGCAGACAGCAATTACTATGCAACAAGTGGCAGAGCCGTATATTCGAAATAAATCTGTGCGCCACATGGAAAAAGGTCGTATTGTGATTTTAGCTTGTGGTACAGGTAACCCTTATTTTTCCACCGATACAGCTTCTGCGCTGCGTGCTGCAGAGATAAACGCAGATGTTATATTTAAAGCCACTATGGTGGACGGCGTGTATGACAAAGACCCGAAAAAGCATGATGATGCAGTGAAATATGACACACTTACATTTAGTGAAATGCTGGAAAAACAGCTGAAGGTGATGGACTCTACTGCGGCTACAATGTGCCGTGATAACTCACTACCCATTGTTGTGTTTGATATAAGCAATCCCGATAACCTTGCAAAGGCAGTAAAGGGAGAGGCCGTGGGTACTGTGGTTACAGAAGCATAGAAGTAATATGTTTAAGTGTATTTGCAGATAATGGAAATGCTTTGAGCAGTGAAAAATATCTTGCGATTACAAATTTAAGGAGGATATATTATGGCAAGCGGAGCAACAAAAACATTTGCGGATAAAATGGAAAAGACATTACAACATTTATATAAAGAGCTGGGTGCTGTGAGGGCAGGCAGGGCAAGTCCTTCGGTGCTGGATAAAGTGATTGTGGACTATTATGGTACGCCCACACCTATAAACCAAGTGGCGGCCATTTCTGTGGCAGAATCTAGGATTTTGGTGATTTCACCCTGGGATGCTTCGCTGATGAAATTGATTGAAAAAGCTGTTTTGACCAGTGATATTGGCATAAATCCTACAAATGACGGCAAAGTGATGAGGCTGGTATTTCCACCACTTACTGAAGATCGTCGTAAACAGCTGGCAAAAGATGTGCTAAAAATGGGTGAAGATACTAAAGTGGCGGTGCGTAATATACGCAGAGAAGCCATGGATTTGTTTAAAAAGCAAAAGAAAGCCAGTGAAATCACTGAAGACGACTTGAAAGATTTGGAAAATGAAATTCAGAAAATGACAGATGCTAAAGTAAAAGAAATTGATAATACTTGCGCCGACAAAACAAAAGAAATTATGGAGCTGTAAGCTGGCACAAGCGTTTTACAAAGTGATAAAAAACCGCCGCGCGGGTGCGCGGTTTTTTTTAGAATGGAGGGTGGCATATGCAAGTGAATAATGCGGCGCAAGGGCTTTCTATTGGTATTATCATGGACGGTAACGGCAGATGGGCCAAAAAGCGAAAACTGCCTAGAACAGCCGGCCATAAAAAAGGCGCGGATGTGTTTGATGATATTACCCGATATGCCAACGAGCTGAATGTGGCGGCCATTACATATTATGCGTTTTCCACCGAAAACTGGAGCCGCCCCGAAAGCGAGATAAACGCTATAATGGACCTGTTTGGCGAAAGCCTGAAACGGCTGTATAAATATCGTAAAGAAAATAATCGTGTGGTGTTTTTGGGCGACAGAAGCCCCTTGCGAAAAGAGCATATAGCCATGATGGATGAGATTGAATCTGACACGGCGCAGCGCAGTGGAATGATATTAAATATTGCGGTAAATTACGGTGGCAGGGAAGAAATTTTGCAGGCAACAAAGCTTTTGGCGCAAAAAGTGGCAAAAGGGGAGCTGAAGGCAGAAGATATCACTGAAAAAGAGATGGAAGACTGCTTATATACCAAAAATCAGCCAAGACCGGACGTGATTATTCGTACATCGGGGGAACTTCGACTTTCAAACTTTATGCTGTGGCAAAGTGCATACGCAGAGTTTGTGTCGGTGGATACATTGTGGCCGGATTTCACAAGAGCAGATTTTGACAAGGCCATAGCGGAATTTTGCAGTAGGAATAGGCGCTTTGGCGGAATTTAAATGGTGTCTTTAGGAGGCGAGTCATGAAGGTAAGAGTATTGACATCCCTTGTGGGCTTGGTGATTTTAGGGCTTGTGATGGTGTTTTACGAGACGATATGGTTTAACATATTGTTTGCAGGAGTATGCATTTTAGCTATTCACGAGCTATATAATGCACTTGGCTTTGAAAAAAAAGACGGGTATATATTTTTTGTGTTTTCAGTCATGGCCACTTTGGTGATGCTGGCAGACAATGAGTATGTTATTCCGCTACTTATTCCGGCGGCGTATTTGTTTGTACTGTTTTTGGCAGTATGCGTTGTGGTGAAGTTTAGCAAAGTGAATTTTGCAAAACTATCGGCCATGGCAGTTTTTTCGGCGGTGGTTGTGTTTTGTTTTTATTCCTTTGTTTATCTTAAAATGTTGCTTCCAAAAGCGCAATATGGCTTTGACGCTACGTATTTTGCCATATTGATTTTAGCGTATGCATGGGGTGGTGACACTTGCGCATATTTTGCGGGCAGAGCATTTGGTAAGCGCAAGTTGGCACCGATAGTCAGCCCCAAAAAGACTGTGGAGGGTGCTATTGGCGGCGTGATAGGCTCGATGTGTATCAGCCTTGTGGTGACACTTGTTTATATACAGCTTGTGGGGCGTATTTTTGGCAACGACGAAGTACATTTACTGTATTACATATTAGTCACTCTGCTTGGTGGGGTGACTTCAGTACTGGGAATAATAGGCGACTTGTTTGCCTCGGCGGTGAAACGTCAGTATGGGCTGAAAGATTTCGGCAGCATCTTCCCCGGACATGGTGGGATTCTTGACAGGTTTGATAGTGTGCTTTTCATAGCGCCGCTGGTGTGCCTTGTGGTGCGTTGGATGTTTTATACTTTGCAAGTGTAAAATCGGACATTAAATGACAACATTTTACACAAAATGCAATTCGACACAAAATGCACTAAAAAATGTTGTAATATATCATTTATGAAAGGCTTTGAATAAACTATGCCAAAAAAAATAGCATTACTGGGCAGTACCGGCTCGATAGGCGAGCAAAGCCTGGATGTGATATCAAAGACAAACGATGAAGTGGTGGCGCTGGCTGCAGGGCGTAATATAGACAAGCTGGAACAGCAGATAAGAACATATAAGCCACAGTGGGTGGCGATAGCAGATGATGACGCTGCGCAGGTTTTGAAACAGCGCATAGAAGATATCAGCCCCAAAGTAAAAGTTTTGCATGGCGCAGATGCGGCTCGCAAGATAGTAGAAGAATGCGGTGCTGATATGGTGATAAATGCTATTGTAGGCATAGCTGGCCTTGGCGCTACGCTAACAGCGCTAAAAGGTGGCATGGATGTGGCGCTGGCAAACAAGGAAAGCCTTGTGGCGGGTGGCAGTCTTGTGATAAACGCACAAAAAAAGACAGGAGCAAATCTCTTGCCGGTAGACAGTGAACACAGCGCCATTTTCCAGTGTTTGCAGGACGAACACTCGGCAAAAACATTGAAAAAAATATATCTTACAGCATCGGGTGGACCATTTTACGGCAAAAAAGCAGACCAGCTTTTACACGTGACGAAAAAAGAAGCTTTAAAGCATCCAAACTGGGTGATGGGCCAAAAAATCA
>CAYJIC010000070.1:0-10510 GCA_964370155.1 uncultured Oscillospiraceae bacterium | reverse complement strand
GCTATCGTCTGCATCAGAAGTGGCCATGGATGACGAAATGGAAGAGCTGCTGGCAGCTTCTTCATCGCTACAAGCTGACAAAAACAGCAACACTAGCGCCGCTACAAGTAAACAAAGTATTTTTTTATAAGATATCATGGCAGATCCTTTCCTAAAATTGGAAATAAAATCGCTATATAATAAATTATAAGCCAAAAATCAACATATAAAAAGTATCAAATGTAAAAAAATTAAGAAGATGTATCAGAATTTTCGGAATTGTCGTCTTCGGCCTGTTTTTCATACAAAGCCAAGCGCTGAACCAGCTGTTGGATTTTAGCGTCCATGCTGGAGATGTGTAACGTGGCCGAAAATAGCTTTACCATAAGTATAAAAATGATAAATAGATACACAAAGTTTATTTGAGACTGTATGCCTAAAAAGATTGATAGCATGGTGGTGATTTGCGGGAAAAGAGAAAGTATAAATAAAATGCCGGAAAAAATAATCCAAAAAATAGTGTCGCGGATTTGAACTTTGGACGCACGAATTCTAGACAACATAAATCCCAACGTGAAAAGGGAGCCACAAATAAGAAGGATGCGTAACGTGTTGCTGATCATCGGGGCAAGTCTCCTTTTAAATACTATATAACTAACAAAACAAACTTAAATATTACGAAGATAAATCCTGCGAAAGGTCGTTTTTACGGAACCACTGTACCACTAAAATAGAAATGGCAGTGTTTATCATGTAGAAAATGCTACGTATAGGAGTTAAAAAACTGGTGCCCGCAGTGCGCTGGGCTGTTTCGATTTGCACTTCGCCTACCTTGGCGCCACAGCGTATAAGATAGCTGATGGTGTCGGGCTCCGGCGGGTAGTTTAGCGAGTTTGCAAACTTCAGTAGGATTTTATGGTTGAATATACGCATTCCGCTGGTGGGGTCTGTGATGGCTTTTCCGGTGGCAATTCGCATGGCAAAACTGATAAGAAAACTGCCGAACATACGCATATTTATAGGCTTGCGCACCGTGACAAAACGGCTACCGATAACGATGTCGTAGCCTTCGCCTAGCTTGTTCACCAAGGCAGAAACACCGGAAGCTTTGTGTTGACCGTCGGCGTCAAACTGCATGACGGCGTCGTATCCATTTTCGGCGGCGTATAAAACACCTGCTTGGAAAGCGCCGGCAAGGCCTAAGTTGATGGACAAGTTAAGCATGTTGTAGCCGTTTTCTTTGCATAAACGATCGGTGCCGTCGCTGCTTCCGTCGTTTACTATCAAATAGTCATATTGCGGGCAAGTAGCCGTGATATCGTCTATGACCGCCGGCAAGCTTTCCACTTCGTTGAATGCCGGAATAACGATCAGTAATTTCATGAAAAAATAGCCTCCTGCTGAGAAGATATGTCGATAAGCCTTTCGGCTGTAGCAGACCAGACAAACCGGTCTGTAACACGCTGGTAAACCTCTGCGCCCATTTTTTGGCGTAAATCAGAATCCAAAAGACAAGCGCTAAGTGCATTTGCGATGGTATCATGGGATAAGTTTGAAAGTAAAATACCACCGACGTTGTTTTCAATCAGCTCGGGACTGCCACCGGTTGGGGTGGTGACAATGCATGACGACAAAGCCGCCGCCTCCAAAATAGTGTTTGAAAACCCTTCGGAATATGTGGGCAGGCAAAACACATCGCTTTGCCTCATAAGCGCAAGACAGTGCCGGTGAGCTAGCGCACCTAAAACATGCACGCCGGGAATATTTCGCGACCGAACCTCGTCGAGTAAAGGCCCATCTCCACCCATAACCAGTATGGCACAGGGAAGAGTTTTTTGCAATAGCTCAAAGGATGCCAGTAGCTCCCAAATTCCTTTTTCTACAATAAATCGGCCGATGAAGGAAATGATGGGGGCGTCATTTGGCAAAGAAAGTTTTTCGCGAATGCAAAAAGATGTGTCTTCGGCAATATTGTTTAAAATATCGGCGTCAACAGCGTTGTATAAAACACCGCGAGCAGTGACGTTGAAATGTAAAAGCCAGTCGTTGCACGCCTTCGACACTCCGTAAAAATTGTCGCAATAACGACGAACAAGCTTCATTGCGGTGTGCTCGTAAGCACCTCCGGCAATGTTTAGTAAAGGGTTGTCAAGAGAAAGATGCTTTGTGCCGTGTTCCAGCACAATAGCAGGCACACCATGCCGATGGCACTGCTTCGCCGCCCAAATACTGAGAGTGTAAAAGCGTGTGTTGATGACGGCGAAATCATATTTTGTCTGCCATATAATATCGCTGATGCGTTTAAATGTGCGGTTTTTTGAAATGATGGGGAACCTGCCGTTCATCAGCAAATGTGAAGGCAAGCGAAAAATCCTGATGCCGTCTTCGTCGGTTTCCTGCAAAGGAAGATTAGGCAAAGCGCTGGTGACAACAGTGGCAAGGTGACCCTTTTTCACAAGGGTTTTGGCAAGGTTTTGGGTGTAGCGTTCCACACCCCCGATGGTGGGCAGATATTGCGCCGAAAAAAACAAAAAATGCAAAAAAACACCTCGCAAAAAAAGAATATGCTAGATAGTTTAAGCTACTATCGACACTATCTAGTAGTGGGTTACGGGAAGCTGTAATATGATTAAAAATGCATCCAAAATGGTGAATATGCCAAGCAATACACTGAAAACAGCAATAAAGCGCCAGACGGGCTTTGAAAACTGTATCCATTTGCCACGCATGCTAAGCAAAACCAGAGGGAATATAGGTAGCAGGTATCGGCCCTGAAGACCAAAAAGCGTGGCGTAGTTGACAGGTGTCCAGCTGAGGCATGTGAATACTAAAACGGCCAATGTGACAAGTATAATCCCTGCACTGCCAAAGCGGGCCTTGCCGGAAAGAAGGGTGTTGTCTGCCGGGTTTGGTATAGCAGACGCAAAAAGTAAAAACACATAGCCTATCACGAAAATCCAGTTTATGGTAATATCAACCGCGATGATTTCGCCCAGTCTACCGCCGATAATCCCTTGCAACCACAATGGGCCTTGCTGCCACACAGTGTGTACCAGCATCTGCAAGGTGGCCGGTATGTGAGTGATAATATACGAAAGAGTGAAGTGTTGTTTTGCGTCACCGTTCGGCAAAAGCTCGTTGCCGTAATCGTCTATTACAGGCGCTTCAGAAGCGGCGGGCTCGGACGCAGCGGAAATATCCTCGACTGTCTGTGATGAGGCAGCAGGAATGCCGTCGGTGGTGTTTGCAGTGGAAATTAATGCGAACGGGCCGACATCACCAAAGGAAGTGAAAAATACTAAAATTCCAAACAAAACAAAAGTGCAAACGCCTGCGGCTAAAACACTAAGCCGTCCATAAACACCTGATTTTTTTTGTAAAAACTTAGATATGGGGATGATGAAAACAAACGGCAAGAGTGTAATGTAGGCGTATTTTGCAGGGGATAACAAAGCCGCTATCACGGCTAAAATCAAAATTTCTCGTATGCCGATTTTTGTTTTGTCGAAAGCGTAATAAAGGCATTGACTAATGAAGATAAAACACAGCACAATAGCAAAAGTGTCATACGAAAAAGAAGCGGCAAGTTGTAGGCACATCGGCAAAAGCCCGATGCAGAATATGATGGGCTTGGCAAACGGCATCCGCTTGATGCAAAAAGAAAGACCCAAAGTGTAAAAAAGTAAGTTTGCAAATCGGCCAAGGATTAAAACGCCCATGGTTCCAAGCCCAAGTAATCGGCCAAGCGAAAGCCCTAAAGAGGGTATGAGCAATAAAGGTGGGAATATGCGTAAGTTGCTGGCCGGAATGAGGGCGGTGCCTTCCGACAGCTCTGATGCAAAAAAGTTTTCATAAATATTTTGCCATGCGAAAATGTCGGTGCTTTCGTAGCGATACTGATTTAAAACAAGCGAGGCATCAATATCGCGCACAGCGATTAAGTTATTGGTATCTTCTTCAGCAGTGCCTAAAAGAATGTTTGAATAGTGGTATGCGGTGGCAATATGGCTGTATTCGTCCGGTGCGGCAAGTGGAGGAATCAAAAACATGAATACTATTCCAAGTCCTAAAGCGCATACGATAAACAAGCGATGTATGGCTGTTTTAAAGATGAAACACAGCACGTATACCGCCAAAGCAAGCACGGTGAGAAAAGCTGCAAAAAAAGAATAAACGTCGATGATAAACGTGCCTACATAGTGGGTGGCGTATTGCAAAGCTATCACGCCGTCTACCTTATTGCCGTCTTGATATAGGTCATAATGTCCGTCGGCATAGTAGATTTCGTTCATTGTATAGCGGGTGTCCAGATGGCTTGTTGGTAGATAATCTTCAGGCCTGCCGTCGCTGCGATGAAGCCCGATGATGTCTTGGGGAGTGTCGGGCGTGGTGGTGATAGAAATGCTACACGTTTGGATTTCATCTAAATAAATAGGTTGATCAAACAAAAAGTGATGAAAAGTATTGTCCAGCAAAGTGTCCATTTCTGTGGTGTTTTCGGAAAGCAAGTCGCCTGCTTCGTTATAAAACTTCACATGGACAGTACCGTGGGCAATGCGGTTATATGTGGTGACATTCATTAAAACACCGTGAATCGGACCCACGGCAATAGTTTTTTGAACTATCTCGCTGTTTTCGCCTATAGGCTGTGTTATGGTGGAGTATGTATCGTTCACAATAGCCCTGCGGTATGTTGTGGTGACATCCGGTAAAAAAGTATATCCTGCCCAAAAGAATAAAACTATAAGAAACAGCGCTAAACAAAGCATGATGCAAACATGACGCCATAACGGAATATTATTTATTGGTTTTTTGAAAAAATCAAAAGTTTTTTTCATGAAAAATTCTCCTAGGAAAAATAAAAGCTATATCGAAGGCTTTTTTGGGGCAAACAAAAGAAAAGAAATCACGGGGATAGCAAGGGCAAACACCAGCATATAGCGCAAGTCACGATATGTGGGCGCGCCCAGCATCAGTCCTGACCACACCAAAAGCATGGGTAAAAGACAAAGGGAAAGCAGGCTACGACGTGTTGCAACAAGATGGCATAGTGTAAACAAAGCAAAGAGAGCCATGAGACCCATGGAGATAAACTCTGTGCGGGAAAGAAGAAAACCTTGCAAATTCACACCGGTTAGCTTTAGCACAATGTCTTTATTATCCACACCGTATGAATCAAGCGGCGAGTTTTCAATGTGTGCTGCATGTGGCGGGAAGTCATATTTCCAGTAGCCGATGGTTTGAAGAAGCCAGGCGTTGACATATTCGCCTAAATGCTGGGGTATCCAGCGAAGCCACAGCTTTAAAAGCTCTGTTTGGTTTTGAGAAAAAGCTTCGCCGTTAAACTGTGGATGGCGCTTGATATTGTCGGGCGAAGATGAGATGTATTCCTCGCGGATAACACTAAGAGGTACCACGCTTTCAATAATAGCGGCGTCTTCATCGGATATCTCGGCACCGCTTGCAACAACACGGCTGATTTGCTGCATAGGAATGGCGGCGGCCTCGACACTGCCCAGCCTTGTGATACCTAAAGCGCTGTATACAGGCCCACGAATAAGGGATACTATAATCAAAAACGGCAAAAACAATAAAACGAAACGTTTTGCTTTACCACGAAAACACAGCACTAACACGGCAAAAACAATGGCGACAATAGCGAATCCGTTGCCACGGAAAAAGCACACCAGCGCTGATACTATCAAAAAGAAAGCGGCGTTTTTCTTTTGCAAGAGCCATTCGCCTTTTGTCTGGGCGATGGAGTAAATGGTGAGGGTAAACAGCAAAAGCATGCAGTTGAAGGGGATGTCTTTCCACATGGTGATGGCGTTTATGGCGAAAACCGGGCTTAGCGTGAAGTAGGCAATGGACGCTATACACAAAAAGAGCGGTAGGCCACGACGATACATCCAGTATAAAGAGTATGAAAGCACCGCCGCCATAGCACATAATTGAGCAAAGCCAAAAAGATATGCGCCGATAAGGATGTTTCCCAGCCACTGGCCAAACTGTAAAAACAAAGAAGCTATCAGCGTGTATAAAATAGGGTGAGAATCGTCCAAGTAGTTTACACCAAGGGCCTGGCTGATGACAACGGCAGAGTCGGCCGAAACTCTAAGTGGACCCATAACCAAAAAAACAGGTATCCAAAAAACCACAAGCACTAAGAAAAAACAAATCCAAACTTTCAGCGAAGGTACAGGGTTTTTGTCGGTGAATTTCGGTGCAAACTCTAGGCAGGCCGAAAGGCCAGTGAAAGCCAAAGTATAAACCACGGCGAAAAATATAAACGGTATAATGAGGCTAATCGTCCATGGTCTTGGACCTGTTTCGGTGATGACAGTGCGCATGGCAACAATAAAAAAAGAGCAGATGCCGCCTAAAATTCCGAAAGGGATAAGGCTACGCTTTGAAAAGTTGAGCGGCGCAAAAAATAACAAACCAAACAAAAGCGTGATGCGAAGAAGGTTTTGAAATATGCCAAACTGGTAGTCTCGAAATACAGTTATGGCGATGTTATACAGCACCGAAAGAACTAAAGCTAAGGGGAATCTGTGTGACATAGAAAGGGTTTTTTGCATAGTGTGTCTACCTTTCTAAAATCAGTAAAAATGCGTTTAATAGCGCGAAGGCCGACACTGACGAAAAGCAAAATACTAAAGCGTGCGAGATGGACTTTACTTTGATGACATTTCCCAGCAATCGCTGCAACACAAAAAGCGCCAGCGGTAAAACCGGAAGGAAATATCGGCCTTGTATGCCGTAAATGATATCATAACTTTGCGGTGTCCATAAAATACAACCCAGCACAACCATAGCGCACGAGGCCAAAAGGAAAAGTGAAGAAAACAAGGTGTGTTTTACGGTGAACTTTTTGTAGAGTTGGTGCTCAGACGGCACGGGTAAAACCGCCGCTATCAGTAAAATTGTAAGTGCTATGGTGAAGCCTTGGTTAAGCTCTAGGCTGAAATAGCCGAGGTGGCTACCAAGCATGCCGGAAAAATAAAAAGTGATGTTTTCGGTGAAGGTGCGTGCCAGCATCCAAAGCATAGAGATAGGCGAGGTGAGGATGTCTAGCATAGAAAACGTGATGGAGTCTGAAGTGGCGACGGCGCTTGCAAAAGTGGTTGATACAAGGGTGAAGGCGCCCAGTTTTGCACCTTGCGCAAGGAAGGCGCCACCGGCCAACATCACAGGAATCAAGGCGGCGCCAAGGCCGGACTCTTGCATGATGACGGCGTATCCATTTTGTAAAAGAAATGAAAAAACACCCAAAGCCAAGAATGAAAGCAAAAGCGTGGTGGAAAAAGTGCGGGATAGCAATTTATCTTTATAGTATATTTTTTCTCGTGGAATAAATAGAAGCAGTGCTAAAATGGGTATGTATGTGCCTTTAGAAGGTGCGGCTAATATGCACAAAGCGGCAAGTAAAAGCAAATCTTTAACGCCTAGGCGAGGTTTTTCGAAAGTGTAGTATAAACATAAAGCCGTGAAAAACGCATACAAAGAAATGGTGAGTGCATCACGAGAAAAGCTGGTAAGTAAATGTAAGCTCATGGGTAAAAGGCCCACAGCGGCAAAGATGTTTTTGCCAAACGGAACCAGCTTTACAGACATGGTGAAAAGGAAAACAGCCAAAGCGAAATTTGCCAGCCTGCCTAAAATCAAGGTGGCGGAAAATCCAAGCCCTAAAAGGCGAGCCACAGTGACAGCGATGGCCGAGGGATAGTAAAGCATAGTGTATCCGCCAACTTCTTCGCCTTCAAAAGCGGTGGGTGTGGGGTCAGACGCCGTGGTGAAAAGGCCGTCTATAAGCTCACGATAAGCAAAAACAGTGGTGTCTTTTTCCTCTAGATATACGCCGGTGTCTGAAGCACGCTTGTAGTTTGTGCCCCATGGGATATCGCTGGGTGCTTCGTTTAGCATTTTGGAAGACATGTTGAACGCCTGGTTTATATGAAACTGCTCGTCCGGAGAGGAATATGGAGGTAAAATAAAGCAATACAGTATCCCGACAATGGATATGGCAACAGCGAAAAGCTTGTATAGTGGTAGTTTTTTATGGAATGCCAGCCAGAATAGGGCAGATAAAGCAACGCTGACACACACGGCAAATGTCCAGTAAAACGCAGTGAGAAAATCACCGATGGAATCGGTGGCTACAAGAAAGCTGAGCGCCTGATTTTCAGAGGTGGTCCCGTCTTCGGTAAGGTGCCAGTTTTCAGGCGAAGTAGAGCTTTTATACAGCATGAATGTGTCGGTTGGGTTTTCCATCTCTGCGTGAAAAGACATGTGGTATACACCGTTTTCGCTGCTGATTGTATCGGGAAAAGAAAACACAAAATATTCAAACGCACGGGTGTGCTCGGCCCTGCCTGTGGCCTCGGCCAAAAGATTGCCAAAATCGTCGTATACAGAAATATATAAAGTGCCGGGTGGAAAGCCTTCGTTTGCTGAAATAAGGCCTATACCATGAAATGGCTCCTCGTAAAAGAATGTCTGCTCGATGACAGCTCCGCTCGTGGCAGAAACAGTAGGCGTGTCAAGATTGTCGTTTAGCTTCACGCTAACACTTTTGTTGCGGGCGGCAGCTACATCCAGCTTCCAAAACATCACAAACACTAAAAAGCACAGCACAAAAATACCGGCCGCAAAAAAAAGAATGTTGTGACGCTTAAAAAAAGACATGAACTACCCTCCGAATGAAAAGATAAATAAACGCAGCTTGAAGATAAAATTACTTAAACATAAAATTGGCATTATCTAATTTAGTATAGCAAAAAACGCCTTTATTTGCAACTGGACACACTGAAAATATGCAAATAAGCGTGGTTTTGTTTGGAAAGTGGTGATGAAAACAAAATGTGCCGTGAGATGATATAAAAAATGAGTATTTGCATAGTAAAACTCAGGTAAAGTAAAAAAATGACAGATTTATATATAAAACAGTGGAAATTTTGTTAAATGTCCAATATAATAATACTATTATATATAAAAGGAGAGTCCTAAATGATAGACTTTACCATTGATAAGAAGGCGCTGGAAAACAATATAAAGAAAGCAAAAGAAAACGGTGTTGTGATACCGACATTTGCGCAGATGAAAGATCCGCAAAAATACGTGCCGGACACAGTGAAAGAACGCCTTGCACAAGTGGGACTGTGGGAGACAAACCCGCTTAATCTGTTTCGTATTACATGGAAAAACGAGCCTAAAGAAAAAGGCGGATTGTACGGCAAACCAAACTATATTGAACTGCCGAAAAAACTAACAGGTGTCGATGCGCGAATTATCTGTCTTGTGGGCAAATATTTCCCGACGGGATGCCATAAAGTGGGTGCGAGTTTCGGATGTTTGGCGCCGCGACTTGTGACGGGCCAGTTTGACGCTACAAAGAAAAAAGCCGTGTGGCCGTCTACCGGCAACTATTGTCGTGGCGGTGCGTTCAACTCGAAGCTTTTGGCGGTGGATTCTATAGCGATATTGCCCGAAGGCATGAGCAGGGAGCGCTTTGACTGGCTTTCCAAGATAGCAGGTGAAGTTATCGCGACACCCGGCACAGAAAGTAATGTGAAAGAGATATTCGACAAGACAAACGAGCTGAGGACCACTCGCAGTGATGTGATGATTTTCAACCAGTTTGACGAGCTGGGGAATTATATGTGGCACTATAACGTGACAGGCAACGCCATAGCAGAAGCGTTTGAAGACCTGAATGGCGAGAACAAAAACTTCGCCGGAGCGTGTTTTACTTCAGGTAGCGCCGGAACCATGGGCAGCGGAGACCTCCTAAAACAAAAATATCCGCTAAGTAAGTTGGCAGTGGGTGAAGCCCTACAATGCCCAACTATTCTGGACAATGGATTTGGCGAGCATCGCATAGAAGGCATAGGCGACAAACACATTCCATGGGTGCACAACGTGAAAAACACCGATATGGCGATTGCTATTGATGACAATGATTCTATGGCTTTGCTAAGGCTGTTTAACGAGCCCGAAGGTAAAGCGTACCTAGAAAATGAAATCGGTATGCAGAAAGAAGAAATAGAAACCCTGGCCCTGATGGGTATTTCAGGCATATCAAACATGCTATGCTGCATCAAATTTGCCAAATATTACGAGCTAACAGAAAATGACGTTGTGGCAACTGTTTTGACAGATAGCGTGGAAATGTATCAAAGTAGATTGCAAGAGCTGAACCAAGAAAAAGGCGAATATACAGCCTTTTCAGCAGCGGCAAACTACGCACAATATCTGATAGGTCAAAAAACCGACAACATGCTGGAGCTGACCTACAAAGAAAGAAAACGTGTGCACAACCTGAAATACTACACATGGATAGAACAACAAGGCAAAACCGCAGAAGAACTGAACGAACAATGGTATCATCAAGATAAAAACTTCCTAGCAGTACAAAAACAAGTAGATAAAGTGGATGAGCTTATTAACGAGTTTAATGAAGCAAGCGGCGTTTTAGTCTAGCAATAAAACCTTTATTACTGCGTCAAATGCGAACTACCGCACGGGTTAC
>CAYJIC010000069.1:0-10559 GCA_964370155.1 uncultured Oscillospiraceae bacterium | reverse complement strand
GTCATGGGCGGACGTATAAATTCGCATTTGAAAATGGCAAAACGTTGCATTGAGGGAGTCGTGGGTTTGTTTGGAAACACCAGCAAAGCAGTAGCGGTAGCAGGTGCAGGTGCAGGTTTGGTTGCAGTCAATATGGCAAAATCCGTATTTGATTCAGCTATAGACCTAAAAGAACATGCTTTTGGCGAGACCAAGAAAAAAAAGGAGATGATCATGATGAAAAAATCCACAGCAATTGCATTATTGGTGGCATTGGCTACAGTAGCAGGTATTTTAGGCGCGCTGTATTTCTATGTACTGCGCAGAGAAAAAGAACTGGATGAATATGAGCAACTTCTGTTTAGTGAAGATTTTACCGATGATTTGATGGACGATATAGATGACGATATGGACATAATGTCCACACCTCTGGCCGAAGATCCTATCGTATAAACAATAACAATAAAAATCGGCGCAGAGGCGATGTGTCTCTGCGTTCGTTTTTTTATAGAGAGTGTGTGTAATGAATTTAGATAAAACAATAAAGAAAAAAAGGCCACTTAAGCAATATACGTTTGGCGAAGAAGTGTTCAACTCAGTCACCCACGGCGTAGGTACAGTGCTCAGCCTTGTGGGCGGTAGCGTACTGGTGACATTAGTGGCTTTGTATGGCCAAGCGATAGACGTGGTAGCATGTGTTGTATATTCGATATCGTTGGTAATGCTATATACTATGAGTACGCTATATCACGCATTTCCTTTTCCACGTGCAAAATTTGTGTTTCGTGTTTTTGATCACTCGTCGGTGTTTTTACTTATCGCCGGCACATATACTCCATTTATGCTAATTTCCTTGCGTGGCACACAAAAAGGATTTATCATTTTTGTATTATTATGGATAGTTACTACTATTGGTATTGTACTGAATGCTATTAGCGTGGATAAGTTTGCCAAACTTTCACTGATATTATATGTGCTGATGGGATGGAGCATAGTGTTTGCCATGGGCGATGTAACGGCAAATTTGACTTTTGGCGGCATGGTATTTTTAATAATAGGTGGTGTTAGCTACACAGTAGGCATCATATTCTATGTGATCAAAAAAGTGAAATATTTCCACAGTATTTGGCATTTATTTGTGATGTGTGGCAGTATTATGCACTATTTGTGTATTATACTTTATGTTATACCAAGGCCTGTTTTTACAGCGTGAATAAAAAATACCGTTAATCTTTATTAAAAGAAAAGTGGCGTTTCATATTATATGGGTATCTGCTGGTATTTTACACAATATAATCAAAATGACATAATTTATATATTGACAAGGCAAAATTACTGTGGTACACTCCATAGTAAGTGAAATGCATGGAAAAGGAACAGTAAGTTTTTGTAGGTACATTCAGAGAGAGGTCGGTTGGTGCGAGGCCTTGGCAGACAAAGACTGAACTCCCCTTTGAGCAGCAGGCTGAACGGATATCTTATTAGGCTGTGCCGGAGACCCACCGTTAGAGGGGTAGGACATGATTGTGTCTGTAGAGTGTGCCTTTACTTTAAGGCAAAGCAGAGTGGTACCGCGTGGCGAATTAACAGCTGCGTCTCTTGCAAACAAGAGATGCGGCTTTTTTGTTGTTTTAAATCATAAAGGCGTGCATCATCAAAAACACCTATTTTGGAATAAACACCGAGGATTTGAAAGGAGAACAAAATGAAAAATTATGAGCGTTATGCCCCGGGATATTTCCCTGCACCTGTAAAAGACCCATGCTGGGTGAAAAAAGATCATATCGAAAAAGCACCTATTTGGTGTAGTGTGGATTTACGTGATGGAAACCAAAGCTTGGTGGTTCCGATGGACTTAGAAACAAAACTGAAATTTTTCACTTTTTTGGTAGAGTTAGGCTTTAAAGAAATAGAGGTAGGCTTCCCTGCAGCCAGTGCTACAGAGTTTGAGCTTTGTCGTCGTTTGATTGAGGACAACCTTATTCCCGACGATGTAACTTTGCAGGTATTAACTCAAAGCAGGGATCATATTATTCGCAGAACATTTGAAGCCATAAGTGGCGCAAAAAATGCTATAGTGCATTTTTATAACAGTACCAGCCAGGCTCAGCGCGAGCAAGTGTTCAAAAAAAGTAAGGAAGAAATCAAGCAAATTGCTGTAGACGGTGCAAAACTGGTGAAAGAGCTTGCCGCAGAATATAAAGGCGGAAGCCTACGGTTTGAATATAGCCCGGAAAGCTTTACCGGCACAGAACCCGAGTATTCGCTGGAAGTGTGTAATGCCGTGCTTGATGTACTGGTTCCCACAAAAGAAAATCCTGTAATTATAAACATACCTAATACGGTAGAGATGGCACTTCCGCATGTGTATGCAAATCAAGTGGAATATATGAATGACAACCTAAAATATCGCGAGCATGTCATCATTTCCACACATCCACACAATGATCGCGGATGTGGCGTAGCTGATGCCGAGCTGGCCCAGCTGGCAGGCGCCCAAAGGGTGGAAGGCACATTATTCGGCAATGGCGAGCGCACAGGCAATGTAGACCTTGTGACACTTGCAATGAACTTGTTTAGCCATGGTGTAGACCCTATGCTAGATTTTAGCGATATGCCAAAAGTGGTAAAGGCATATGAAGAAGCAACTAATATGCAGGTGCATGAGAGAACCCCGTATGCAGGTGCACTTGTGTTTGCAGCATTTTCCGGCAGCCATCAAGATGCAATTGCAAAAGGCACAGAATGGCACAAAGAGCATAATTTGCAAACATGGAATATCCCGTACTTACCAATTGATCCCACCGACGTGGGCAGACAATATGAAACCGACGTTATCCGTATCAACAGCCAAAGTGGCAAGGGCGGTATAGGTTATATTCTAGAGAAAAACTACGGGTATAATTTGCCTGCAAAAATGCGTGAAGCTTTTGGATATTTGGTTAAAGGAATATCCGATGAGCGCCACGAGGAAATTTCACCGTCACAAATGAAGAGCATATTTGAAAAACAATATATCAATGTGACAAAGCCGATAGATGTGGTAGAGGTGCATTTTGTTCAGAAAGAGGGAATTCGCGCTCATATCACTGTGGTAAAGGAAAACGGGACACGTACTGAAAAAGATGTAGCAGGCAGAGGAAACGGTCGCCTTGACGCTGTCACAGATGCTTTGCGCAATGCAACAGGCGAGCAATTTACCATATTTACATATAACGAACATGCACTGGAAAGTGGCAGTAAAAGTAAAGCAATGAGTTATGTGGGAATGCAGTGGGAAGATGGGTCAATATCATGGGGTGTAGGCTTGCACACTGATATCATTGATGCGTCAGTAAGCGCATTGGTAAGCGCCTATAACAACAAAACACAAAAATAGATTTTATAGCTGAGATATCCTTTTAAAAGGGTATCTCGGTCTTGTATGTACAAAACATGTTTTGAATGTGTCCCATAGTGTTAATGAAAACATATAGAAAAGGAGAATCATTAAAATGGAAAAAAACATTGCGGTTATCCGTGGAGATGGTATAGGTTCTGAGATAGTAGAGGGAGCGTTGGCTGTGCTGGACGTTGTTGCACAAAAATATGACCATACTTTCAATACAAAGGAAGTACTGATGGGTGGTGCCGCTATTGATGCTGTGGGCGAACCACTACCAAAAGAAACACTAGATGCATGTATAGCCTCGGATGCGATATTGATGGGTGCAGTAGGCGGCCCAAAATGGGAAAGTTTGCCGGGAGATAAGCGCCCCGAAAAAGGCCTTTTGGCTTTGCGCAAAACGCTGGGCTTATTTGCAAATTTGCGTCCGGTGTGCTTACTACCTGCTTTGGCAGACGCGTGCCCCTTAAAAGATAGCATTGCTAAAAATGGCATTGATTTTGTGGTGGTGCGCGAGCTTATTGGTGGTGTTTATTTTGGCGAGCACAAAACAGTGGAAAAAGATGGGAAGCGGTATGCCACAGATGTGATGGAATACGACGAAGATGCTATTAGGCAGATTATGCACACAGCTTTTCAAACAGCCCGTCTGCGCCGTAAAAAAGTAACAAGTGTAGATAAAGCAAATGTACTGGACACCAGTCGGCTGTGGCGCTCAGTAGCCGAAGAAGTGGCAAAAGAATATCCCGATGTAGAGTTTGAAAACATGCTTGTAGATAATGCCGCCATGCAGATAATTCGTGATCCGTCGGCATTTGATGTTATGGTGACAGAAAACATGTTCGGTGATATTCTGTCAGATGAGGCCAGCATGATAACAGGATCTATCGGAACCATGCCGTCGGCCAGCCTTGCGTCAAAAGGTCCCGGACTTTATGAGCCAATTCACGGAAGCGCACCGGATATTGCCGGAACAAATAAAGCAAATCCTGTAGGCACCATTTTGTCTTTAGCAATGATGCTTCGTTATTCACTAGACATGTCAAAAGAAGCAGATGCCGTGGAAGCTGCTGTACAAGCAGTGTTGCAGGACGGATTGCGCACAAAAGACTTGGCAAAAGCAGGTGAAAATGCAATAGGATGCAAAGAAATGGCGACAGCCATTGCAGAAAAACTAACCTAAAAAATCGTCGCAAACTTCACTGGTTTGCGACGATTTTTCTATTAATTAAAAACATCATCATAGTATTTGCAAATAAAGTATGATACAATAAAATCAGAAATTTATGCAGAGAGGGGTAAGTTAATTGAAAGATTTTGAATATCATGTCCCGACAAAAGTTGTGTTTGGCAGAGGCGGAGAAAACCAAGTAGGAAGACTGTGTAAAGAAGATGGCGCCACAAAAGTACTGGTACATTTTGGTGGAAATAGTGCTAAAAAAAGTGGACTTTTGGATAGAGTATATGCTTCGCTAGAAGAAGCAGGCATACCATATGTGACACTTGGTGGAGTAAGCCCAAACCCACTGTTATCACTAATAAGAGAAGGCATCGAGCTTTGCAAAAAAGAAGGTGTAGATTATCTTTTGCCGGTAGGTGGTGGTAGCGTAATCGACTCTGCAAAGGCTATCGGATGTGGTGTTGCCGGCGAAGGCGATATTTGGGAATATTATCAAGCTTTGCGTGTTCCGGAAAAATGTTTGCCTATTGGATGCGTACTCACCATTGCCGCAGCCGGCAGTGAAATGAGTAACTCCAGCGTGGTGACGAATGACGAAACCCGTGAAAAGCGCGCGATTGGATCAAACGTTATCATCCCACGTTTTTCAGTGATGAATCCCGAGCTTACCATGACATTACCTGCATACCATACGGCGGCAGGTGTGGCAGATACCATAATGCATACATTGGAAAGATATTTTGTGGCTGAAAACCCAACTATGACAATCACCGACACCATTGCAGAAGGCCTGCTTCGTGACGTAATGGAAAACGGTAAAATATTATGTCGCAACCCAAAAGACTATAACGCACGCGCTAACATAATGTGGGCATCCAGCCTTTCACACAATGGTCTCACAGGCCTTGGTGGTCCACGTGGTGACTGGGCGACACATCAGTTTGGCCATGAGCTATCCGGAAAATACGACATGACACACGGTGCATCTTTAACGTCGGTATGGGGCAGCTGGGCGAGATATGTTTGCAAAGATAACCCGGAGCGATTTGCGCAGTTTGCTGTAAATGTAATGGAAGTGCCTGATGATGGCAATCTCAGCGTAGAAGAATTAGCCTTGGCAGGTATCGAGGAGATGGAGGAATTTTTCTGGGCTATTGAAATGCCAACAAAAATCTCAGAAGCAGATATCCACCCCACTGAAGAAGATATTGTTGCTATGGCGCAGGGCGTCAGCCGTGGTGAAACTCGCTTGGTAGGTGATATTAAAAAGCTTAATACCGAAGATGCCATCAATATATTTAAAATGGCATTATAATAAACGTATTCGTAAAGTATACATAACAAATAAAAAGCCTTTTATAATGCTAAAGCGTTATAAAAGGCTTTTTATTTAAGATCGTGCAAAATCTCAAAATAAGCTTATAGAACAAAACTTTTACAAAATTCGCATCATGAAGAGGGTATATTATGTACATAGTCAAAAGCATAGTTTGATGCTTAGCGTATCCCCCAATGCGCCGACTATGCAATTCCTCCTGAGGTAATAATTGTTCTGTGCCGAACGATGAGCCTCATCCCTTCCTCTGAGTAATGCGACGCCCATATAATATATGGACGTCGCATTACTTTAATATACAGTTTTAAATTTGCTTTATACTACAGGTTCTATCCAGCCGTATGTATCGGTGAGGGTTCCCCACTGGATCCCGGTCAAAGTGTCATAAAGGCGCTTAGTCACATTGCCGATGCTGCCATCAGACACGGTAATTATATTGTCTTTATAGCGTAGCTCGCCCACGCTGGAAATAACAGCAGCTGTGCCGGTACCGAAAATTTCTTCAAGGCTGCCGTTCTCAGCGCTGGCTACTAATGCGTCAATGGACAAGGGTTCTTCACGCACGGTATAGCCCCAATCACGAAGCAAGTTAATACAGCTCATACGAGTGATACCCGGCAAAACAGTGGCGGTG
The DNA here is from genome assembly GCA_964370155.1 of uncultured Oscillospiraceae bacterium. Lineage (GTDB taxonomy): Bacteria > Bacillota > Clostridia > Oscillospirales > Ruminococcaceae > JAAYCI01. The sequence goes on along the minus strand of CAYJIC010000069.1, from coordinate 4,045 downwards.
GGTGCAGTCCAAATTTCGCCGTCGATTTTGAAAAACACGTTCATTGCGCCCACTTCTTCGATATATTTCATGTGTACACTGTCAAGCCACAATACTTGGCTATAGCCCATTTTATGCGCTTTTTCTTGGCCCATCAAGCTTGCGGCATAGTTGCCACCACATTTGATAGTGCCGGTGCCACCGGGTGCAGACCTTGTCATTTCATCTTCCACATAGATTTTCACGGGGTTTAGGCCTTCTTTGTAATAAGCACCGGAGGGAGATGCGATGATGAAAAACAGATAGCTGTCGCTGGGTTTCACACCCAGTTGAGGTTCAGTGGCGATGGTGCAAGGACGAATATATAAACTGGTGCCGGGTGCGCTGGGAACCCAGCTTTGATCAATTTCCACCAAGGCTTTTACAGCCTGCACAAAAACATCTACCGGCACTTGAGGGATACATAAACGATTATGTGTTGATATCAAGCGCTCGGCGTTTTTAGTGGGACGAAACAGCTGAATTTTGCCTTCGGCGGTACGATATGCTTTCATGCCCTCAAAACACTCTTGCGCATAATGAAACACCATGCTTGCCGGGCTTAATGAAAAAGGTGCATACGGCACAATTTCAGGATCGTGCCAGCCAATACCTTTGTTATATGGCATCACAAACATGTGATCAGTGTAAATCTGTCCAAAACCCAGATTGTTTTCGTCAGGTTTTTGTTTTGGTGTAAGTGTTTTAGTAATACGAATATCCATGGTTTCCTCCCAAATTTAAGGCTGTTTTATTAAAGTAGATAATAAATATTTTGACTGAGTAAATAAACAAGCTTTATGATTTAGCATACACAGCTTACTCGACGATAAAACGTAAAATGTCGGAGAAGTAATATGTATATAAATGCAGATGATATTTAAAACTACTCATATTATTGTACTGCTTTATTTGAAAATTTGCAAGTAATAGATGTATAGAAGCAGGTTTGTAAAATTATTGATTTTGAGGTATTGCTTTTGCATTATGATTGTGCGAGAATATGTAAAGGTTATTTAAAATAATATGTAAATGTAAATAAGGAGAGATAGAATGTCAATAGAAGCAATATTGTTTGACATGGACGGTTTGATATTTGATACTGAAAGCTTGGCCACTCAAGCAGCTCGCAAGGCTTGCCTTGATATGGATGTAGTTTTGAGAGATGACGTGCTGCAATATCTATATGGTGCAAACTATAAAAATGGCGAGATAGTAATGAAAAAAAATTATGGCGAAGACTTTGACTATGATAGATATAAGCGCCTCATGCGAGTATATATGGAAGAACTTTTGGCAAAAGATGATGGTTTGCGCTTCATGACGGGAGCTAAAGAACTTATTTTGTATTTGCAACAAACAAACTATAAAAAAGCTATAGCTTCATCCTCCATGATGGAAACCATTACACGGTTTTTAGACAGAGTAGGTTTATCGGATTGTTTTGATGTTGTAATAAGTGGCGACATGGTTGAAAAATCAAAGCCTGCCCCGGATATTTTTAAAAAAGCCGCAGAGGCAGTGGGTGTTCCAGTGGAAAAATGTCTGGTACTAGAAGACAGCTACAACGGTGTTCGCAGTGGGGCATCGGCCGGATGTATCATGGGCATGGTCCCGGATATGGTTCAGCCGGACGAAGATATAAAAAACCTGTGTTTTGCCATTTTTTCGAGCCTTAATGATGTAAAAGGATTTATCAGCAAGTATAACAGCGGCGAGTTTGATGGCGAAAAAACACCTATAATATACCCGAAAAATTAATAGTTTGCAACTGATATATAAAATAAGCGAGTACCAATGCTATGCAGTAAAAGCATTGATACTCGCTTGTTTTAATAAAATTATTGTTTAAATAGTAATAATCAAGAAATTATAAAGCAATAGTTCCGTTATCTAGCTGAATTTTAGCACGCATCAGGGCGTATGCTGTTTTAGCGTCGTCGATGGTACCGTCAAGCACTAAATCGATGGCTTGTGAAAGAGGCATCCAAAATACAGAAACAAACTCATCTTCGTCAAGGTGTTGGTTAGTTTGACGTAAGCCGGTGGCGATATAGATGTAAATGATTTCAGTGCAGTAAGCGCAGGTGGGCATGATTTGGCCTAAATCGGCAATGGTATCGGCGATGACACCGGCTTCTTCCGATAGCTCACGGATGGCAGTGTTTCGCGGATCTTCTCCGGGCTCGATTTTGCCGGCAGGAATTTCTATTGTTTCTTTTTCAGCAGCATATCGCCATTGGCGAACCAGCGCCACTTCGCATTTTTCGTTTAATGCAAGCACCGACGCACCACCGTTGTGATGCACCACCTCACGTGTATGCACGCTACCATTCACTAGCCGTGCCTCGTCCTTAGTTACTGTAATGATTTTACCCTCGAACATCATCTGACTGCTAACTTTTTCTTCTTTAAACTGGCTCATTAAAATAAGTATCCTTTCAAAAAAGTAATAAAAAACTATTCGATGCGCAAGATAAACTAACCATTTACAACATTGACGGGAGTGCCTTTTTGAAATTGTGCCAAGTTGTCTGTTGCCACGTTCAAAAGGCGCTGGCGACTTTCTCTTGTAGCCCATGCAATGTGTGGAGTAATGATGCAGTTTTTAGCTGTCAGTAGGGGGCTGTCAGAGTTTATAGGCTCACAAGATGCCACGTCTAGGCCGGCGGCATATATTTTGCCTGCGTTCAGTGCATCTGCCAAGTCTTCCTCTATAATTAATGCGCCGCGACTACTGTTTAAAACAATAACACCATCTTTCATTTTAGCAATGCTGGTTTTGTTTATAATGCCTTGTGTTTCGGGAAAAAGCGGACAATGAAGGCTGATAACATCACTTTCAGATAGCACTTCATCAAGTTGCGCATAACGGACTGTATCGCTTTCCAGTTCAGGTTTTCTCGTGCGAGAGTATGCCAAAATGTTCATGCCCATAGCTTGTGCGATTTTGGCAGTGCTTTGGCCAATTTGCCCATACCCGATAATGCCCATGGTTTTACCAGACAGCTCAATAAGTGGCGAGTCCCAAAAACAAAAGTCCATAGAGTTTTCCCAATGCCCGTTGTGAACTTGGTCATTATGATGTCCTATATGGTGGCATATTTCAAGCAATAAAGCCATGGTGAACTGGGACACTGCAGGTGTGCTGTATGCCGGAACATTCGATACAACTATCCCCTGTTCTTTAGCAGTGGCGATATCCACCACATTGTATCCTGTAGCCAACACACCGACGAATTTTAAGTCAGGACATGCGCGAAGCACTGGTTTCGATATAGGGGTTTTGTTTGTGAAAACAGCAGTGGCATCTCCTATACGTTTTATTATTTCATCCACGTCATTTATTGGGGTTCTGTCATAAAGTGTGAGTTTGCCTAAAGTGGATAACGGCTCCCACGAGAGATCACCGGGATTTGCAGAATATGAGTCTAGAATAACAATTTTATCCATAAAACACTCCTATTAAAAGTATATTTTAAGCTTATAGTTTGATAGTAGCTTTCTGCATGGTAAAAGTCAATCATAGTTTTTATAAGTACATGCAAATAATAACACAAAAGACCCTATAAAAATAGGGTCTTTTGCGATTGGAGAGGAGAAATATTATTATGTATGGGAATGGTCATGATTGCAACTGCATCCTTGACCGTTATGCTTTTTTGATACGGTGCTGTGCGGACAACCTATACACTTCACACCTTTACGTTTTTCAATTACAATCTTGGCAATAGCAAGCCCAAGAATAAGTAGCAAAACAATAATTGCAACTACATTTCCCATAATATTAAGACACCTCGTTTAGTTGGATGATTGTTGTAGCTTAAGTGCGGCTTTCTTTTCGCCTTTGATCATTAGATATACAATCCATGCTATCATGGCGGCTACAGCGATAAGACCGGGCAAGAATCCTGTGCCCACAGTACCTGTAGTGATAAGTGTACCTACTTGATACACAAGGAAAGCAACTACATATCCGCTACCCAGCTGGAATGCGATACCACCCCAAAGCCATTTTTTGTTTTCC
>CAYJIC010000068.1:0-11006 GCA_964370155.1 uncultured Oscillospiraceae bacterium | reverse complement strand
TATGGCGCATCTCTTCCAGCTTTTTCTCGTTTCCGGCCTGCATTGCCGACACTCGTTCTTCCATGGTCCGGCGAATGTTTTCAAGTTTTTGCTCGTTTTGCAAGGCAAACTTACCCAGGCGCTCTTCTTGCGAGCTTAGACGTTCTGTCACCACTTTATGTAGTGTGTTTTGGCTTTCCAAAAGCTGCTCGCGAAGCTCTTTAAGGCGCACATCTTGGCGCTCGTTTAGGCGGCTTTGCACATCCGTCTGGCTTTGGCCCAGCTGTTGTAGCATCTGCTGTATACCAGCCACGTTTTCTCTGCCCGACGTTCTGATTTCTTCCAGTAGGCGCCTTTCCATTTCTGCGGTATTATCTTTTGGTTTTCGCACAAAAAGCATCACTGCAACCACCAAAACAACCACATTCACACCCAGTGAAATCATCAATAGCAATTCTGTCATCACATTTGCCTCCCTTCATTTTAGAAATAACCACACCTGCTTTTTTAAAACTCTAAAGTAGCAAAATAATCTTCCGGTGTCTCGGCACGGCGAATCATCTTTACTGTGCCGTCTTTTTGAAGTAACAGTTCAGCACTTTTTAAGCGCCCATTATAATTATACCCCATGGCAAACCCGTGTGCGCCGGTGTCGTGAATAGCTAAAAAGTCGCCTTTTTCTATTTGTGGAAGCATACGGTCAATTGCAAACTTGTCGTTATTTTCACACAGCGCACCCACAATGTCATACTTGTTGTCACAGACATCGTTTTCCTTGCCTAAAACCGTGATATGATGATATGCGCCATACATAGCCGGACGCATCAAGTTTACTGCGCAAGCATCCACACCAATATATTCTTTATAGATGTGCTTTTCATGCACAGCTTTTGTCACCAAATGTCCGTGTGGCGCCAGCATGAAACGGCCCATTTCGCTGAAAATAGACACCTCACAAAGCCCTGCCGGGACAAGCACTTCTTCGTATGCATTTTTCACGCCCTCGCCAATGGCAAAGATGTCATTTGGCTTGTCTTCCGGCTTGTAAGGAATGCCAACACCGCCTGATAAATTAATGAAACTCACACCGATGCCTGTTTCTTTTTTCAGCCACACTGCAAGCTCAAACAACTCTCTTGCCAGCACAGGATAATACTCCCCACCAAGGGTGTTACTAGCCAAAAATGAATGTAGGCCAAACTCTTCTACGCCTTTATCACGCAATGTTAAAAACGCTTGTTTCAGCTGCTCTTTTGTCATTCCGTATTTGGCGTCTTGTGGATTGTCCATGATTTGATTGTGAATTTTAAACTGGCCACCGCTGTTGTATCGGCAGCTGATGGTTTTCGGAATACCTGCATGTTTTTCCAAAAACTCAATGTGGGTGATGTCATCTAAGTTTATAATAGCGCCAAGATTTTTTGCTTTCACAAACTCTTCGGCCGGAGTCTCGTTTGAAGAAAACATAATATCCCTGCCATCAAACTTTCCTTTTTCCGCCAGTAAAAGCTCTGTCATGCTGGAGCAGTCCAGCCCACATCCCTCTTCTTTCAGCACTTGTAAAATGCTGGGATTCGGTGTTGCCTTCACCGCAAAATACTCTTTAAAGCCTTTGTTCCACGCAAAAGCTTTGTATACATCTTGCGCTGTTTTGCGAATTCCCGCCTCGTTATAGATGTGAAACGGCGTGGGATAGTTTTGTGCAATTTCAGTAATTTGTTCTTTTGTAACGAATGCTTTTTTCATCTGTATACTCCTATATTTTTTCTACTTTAATATTTCTTTTTTAATGATAGAGTTTCCCTTCGCATTTGTCAATTATTATTCTATGTATATATGAGTATAAATTATCACACAACTTTCTCTCTTTAGCACGTTGCATCGGTTGCATCTAATTTGTAAATGTTGTATGATAATAGAGATTTATACTGATTTTTATTTTGAAATCCTCATCATTTTATGGAGGTGAATCAATACTTGTTTGGGTATGTGCTTCCGGCAAAACAAGAAATGAAGGTACGGGATTTTGAAATGTATCGTTCATATTATTGTGGAGTGTGTAAGCAGCTAGGAAAAAGCTATGGCGTATTCAGCCGTTTTTTGCTAAATTATGATCTTGTACTAGTCGGTTTATTGGCAGATGCGCTTAGTGGTGAATGTGGACAGATGCATTGCGAGGGCTGTTTTGCAAACCCTGTGATGAAACGCCACACTTTGCACCAATCAAGTGGCCTTGCGGTAGCGTCCGACGCTTTGGTGTTGCTCAGCTGGCACAAATCGCGCGATACCCTACACGACGAAGCCTTTCACAAGCGTTTTGCATATATATTAGCAACACCTTTTCTTTTTTCGATGTATAAAAAAGCAAAAGAAAAACATCCACAGCTGAACACCATATTAGAAGAGCAAATGCAAAACCAGCTTATGCTTGAAAAAGACTCTTGCCGTAATATTGACATGATATGCGAGCCCACTGCTAAAATGTGTGAAGCTGTTTTTGCGATGGCTTCCGATGATCCCGCGCAAAAGCGTATTTTAGGCAGGCTCGGTCTTTTCGCCGGCCAGATTGTATATCTTTTAGACGCCGCCGAAGATTTTGAAGACGATGCAAAAAATAATAATTATAACGTGTTTGTGCTGAATGAATATACAAAAGAAGAAATGATAACAGCAGTTCAGCGCCGTGCACGTATGGCGGCCGGAGAAATTGCACTTTGCTATAATTTATTGGAACTTACACAATACAAAGATATTTTAGACAACATTTTTTTCTTAGGCTTGCCACAAGGCATTGCGGCAGCCGGCATAAAACGCACCAAAAGGAGTAGCGGACATGGACAAATCGAAAGCGTATGATGTATTAAATCTTCCCTCCTCTGCAAGTGAGAGTGAAGTAAAAGCCGCCTACAAGACGCTGGCGCAAAAATACAACGTGGATAACTACGAGGCAGGCCCACTTAGGGAAGATGCCGAGAAAAAGATGGAAGAAATCAACGAGGCTTTTGATATCCTCATGAGCTATTTGCGTACCGGCACTACACAAGAAGCCACAAAACCGATAAACTCTTCGAGTGGTGAAGGCAGTGGACGATATCACGCCATCAGGCAAATGATTAACAATGGTCAGGCCGACGAGGCCTTGGCTGAGCTTTCTGCTATGCAAGGTACTCGTAACGACGCCGAATGGAACTTTTTAATGGGCAGCGCCTACTATCACAAAGGATGGCTGGACCAAGCGCTTACTTATTTTCAAAAAGCTGCCCAGCTGGAGCCACACAACAGAGAGTATCAAGCTGCCTTACGTAACTTACAAGGCAACAGCGCCGGCGATATGCCCGGAAACCCTTACGGTAACCAAAACACTCAAGCGCAAGCTCTGAACTGTGCTTGCAACACCTGTAGTATGATCCTTTGCATGGATGCTTGTTGCGGTTGTATGCGAGGTTGCTAGCCATGCCAAGACGCAGTGGCTCTAATAAAACACAACGCCTATCGCACAATGTTGCTTTGGGCGGTATTTTCAGTGCTATTGCAGTTATGTGTATGCTGATAGGCGGTCTCATCCCCATCGGTACTTATGCCGCTCCTATTTTTGCCGGAATTTGCCTGCTCCCTATCGCCATTGATATTGGCGCTAAGTGGGCGGTTTTATGCTATCTGGGTATTTCTTCTTTATCTGCCATTATTGTGCCCGACAAAGAATTATTATTGTTTTTTATCTTTTTGCTTGGCTACTATCCTATTATACATCCCATTTTAAATAAAATTCCATATGCCTTTTTGCGTTACTTAGTAAAATTCATTATTTTCAACGCAGCCATCTTTGCCGTGTATTCCCTACTCTTATTTATTTTTGTAAGCCCTGTGTTGCAAGAAGAACTGGCAAATTTTGGAGTATGGTACTGGGGTGTGTTATACCTCGGAGGCATCACCGTTTTGTTTTTATATGACGCTATGCTGGATAAAGTCAGATTTTTATACATTCACAGTATCAGAAAACATATATTGCGATAAGTTTATATATCAATTTTAGTAAGAGGGATTTTCTCAGCAACCTACATATCGAGGAGGTTTTGTTTATGCCTTTTACCACACAAATGAAACTACTTTACGCTATGCGCCAAATGGTTATGGGTGACGGACGCACTGCGTTTCCAAAAGTTTCACCTCCAAAGCCGGATTTTGCGCCCGGTTTTGTTCCGGACTATCTCCCCACATCTTTACTTCGATGTACCCCGGAAAAACAAGGTCTTTGCAGCGATGATTTAGCCGAGTTTTATACAACGCTGACTTTTATTCCTTCGGCTCACCTTCACTCTGCTTTGGTCCTACGTGGCGGCAATGTTGTTTCCGAGGGTTACTTTGCACCTTTTCGTAAAGATATGTGGCATATTAGCCACAGTTTATGTAAAACCATCGTTGGCCTTGCTGTTGGCATCGCCTTGAACGAGGGTCTTTTTTCTTTAAACGACCCTATTTCCAAGTATTTCTCAAAGGAAATCGGAATACTTGCTTCCAAGCAAGTGTACTCCATCACGGTAAAACATCTCCTCACCATGTCCAGTGGTTTTTCTTTTAACGAGCTTGCGCAGGCAGTGGAGACAAGCTGGACAAAATGTATCCTTTCCTCTCCTATCGTTTTCGAGCCGGGTAGTAAATTTGTCTATAACTCTATGAACACTTATCTTTTATCCGCCTTGATATGTCGCACCAGTGGCCAAACATTGACAAACTATCTCACGCCGCGTTTGTTTGCTCCGCTGGGGTTTGGTGCTCATTCGTGGGAAGTTTCGCCTGAAGGTATAGAAAAAGGCGGCTGGGGTCTATATTTGATGGTGGAAGACATCGCAAAACTCGGCCAACTATTCTTGCAAAAAGGCAAGTGGTATATAAACGGAAAACCCCAAGAAATTGTTTCTGAGGATTGGATAGCTCAGTCTACACGTGCTCACAATCTTTTCGATGATACCATAGGATACGGGTACCAATGTTGGGTCGATACCGCAAACGATTGCTACACCATGAACGGCATTTTTGGACAATATGTCACGGTATTTCCGAAGAAGGATATCGTGGTGGTGACAACCGCCGGTAGTTCTCGTTTATTCCTTGACTCTGATCTCTATCGTGCCATCACATCACACTTTTCAAAGGTAAGCGACGAGTTATCCGCTTTTTCTCCCAATCCTGCCGCAAACGCTCGCCTTGAACGTATTTTAAACTCACTGAACTTTCGAAAAAAAGCCATCGCTCCGCCTGTATCTTTGATACCTCTACGCCGTAAGGATCGCCAAAAGCGTACATTTCTTTGGCAAAGTCCGCCTTGCTCTACACTTGATTTTTGTGATATAAAAAACCTGTTTTGTGATATCACGTGGGATTTCCAGCCAAACTACCACGGACTGCTGCCCATGATAATCCAAACCATGAACAACGAATTTTCATCAGGTTTGAAAAATATCCATTTGTCTATAAAAAAAGACCAGCTTATTTTACATTGGCGTGAAAATGATGTTGAATTTTTGATACCTGTTGGCTTTTCATCTTCACCCGAATGTGTTATTAACACCAAAAGCGAAAGTTTTCATGTGGCCTCTCGTGCCACCATTCACACCGAATATGACGAAACTACTTCTCTTTTAATTGAACTTTATTTTTTAGAACACAGCTCATTCCGCACAATAAAACTAACCAGGGACGCTGAGCGCTTAGTTTTAAAAATGAACGAGCATCCTCACTTGCAAGTAGCCATTGATGGTTCGATATATCAAATGGAATCCACCGGGTTTTCTGCCCATGGATCCACCTTGGAAAGCATCTTCAAAAATATCGATTACTTTGATTATCGCATCAGCTCCATGTGTGCCCCCGTACTGCTTGGAAAGTCCTCAAAACTGCCATAGTTATATTTACAAGCAAATACCCCACAAAACAAAAAAGCACAAATGCTTTATCCTACTTGGATCAAGCTATGTGCTTTTTATTTGTTTTAACGTTATTTTTTGTTCACTTTCGGACCTGTAGCCGTATCTTCCACCACATATCCAAGCGCATCCAGTTCATCACGAATTTCGTCTGCACGTGCCCAGTTTTTTTGCGCACGAACTTCGGTGCGCTCTTTGACTAGGTCTAGCACATTTTGAGGAACATCATCACTTTTTCTGTTGTATAAAATACCAAGCACATCACACAATGTATCAAATATTTCCGCTGTTTTTAGCAGAGTTTGCTTTGAGCTGGCTTGTGCCAACGTATTAATGTCACGCACCAAATCAAACAAAACTGCAAGTGCATCGGCCGTGTTAAGATCATCATCCATCCGCTCTTTAAACTTCACTTCGGCTTCATTAGCACGTTCAATCAGCAGTGTGTCTCCCTCATCCTTTGCATTTTGAATAGCAAAATCCAAATTATCACGGCAGGTATACATACGCTCAAGGCTAGTTTTGCACTGCTCTAAAATCTCCATAGTGAAATTAAGCGGGCTGCGATAATGTGCACTAATTTGAAAATAACGAATCGGTTCATACCCTATTTGTTCTGCCACATCACGCACCGTCCAAAAATTGCCCAACGACTTTGACATCTTTCTGTCACCAACATTCAAAAATCCGTTATGCATCCAGTATTTTGCGAATGTTTCACCGCTACTGCATTCACTTTGGGCTATTTCATTTTCGTGGTGTGGAAATATAAGATCTTGGCCACCCGCATGAATGTCAAACGTGTTCCCAAGATGCTTTTTCGCCATGGCGCTACACTCAATGTGCCATCCGGGACGGCCCGGACCCCAAGGTGATTCCCATGCCGGCTCGCCCGGTTTTGCTGATTTCCATACTGCAAAATCCGCACTGTGTTCTTTTAAATCATCCGCCATATCAGCCGAAAGCTCTCTATTATTTGTAAGGTCTTCCAGTACTAAGTGTGACAGTTTTCCATATTCATCAAACTTCAATGCACGAAAATATACATCATTATTTTTCGCTACATATCCATAGCCTTTATCAATAATATCGCTTATAAGCGCAATAATTTCACCTATATGTTCGGTTGCCCTAGGCATGATTCTAGGCCTTTGCACGTTCATGCCATCCGAATCTCTCAAGTATTCTTCTTCAAATTGCTTTGCTACATCGGCCACAGTAATGCCCTGTTCATTTGCTTTGTTAATCAGCTTATCGTCTATATCCGTCACGTTGGATACATACATTACGTCATTGCCCAAATAAGTCAAATAGCGGCGAAGTGTGTCAAAAATACACAAAGGACGTGCATTACCCACATGAATATAGTTGTACACAGTAGGCCCACACACATAAATTCCCACTTTGCCTTCTTCAATGGGAACAAACTCTTCTTTTTCACGTTTTAGCGTATTAAATATTCTCATGAAATCTCCTTTTATCCCTGCTATTTAAAATAAGATCTATTCTTTCCACGCCGGACCATCTCGCATTTCAGGCGGAAGAGAATGATTTGGGTCACTCATCGGCAATGATTTTCCAGCTTTTTTTCGCCATGGTTTAATCTTTAGTGAAGGGTGAATTTGCCTAAGCATTCTTTGCTCGAACACCATATCCAAATCTTCATTCTCTGTACTTTGTATCAATGTGGACGATACCACTGCGTCAGCTCGGGAAAAAGAACCCATTTCAGGTATTCGTCTTTTGCCGTTTCTTCCTTCGCTTTGCGAATTATCATCAGCCGGTGCATCTCGCATTTCTTTTGGTAGTTGGTTGTTGACATAGTCCTTTTTATTTGCAACTTGCATATATGTCCGTATTGTTTTTTCTTTTTGTACAGACACACTTTTTTGTGTTTCAATTTCACTTTTACTGTTTTCACTGCTCTGGTGTTCATCCTCTCGAGTTGTTTGCTTGTAAATACGCTGCATCATGTCATTTTTACTTACTAAAGATGATATGTTTTCTTTTGGTTTAGTACCCTGCCCTGCATGTTGATTTTGCAAATGAGGCCAATCATCTGTAGTACTGTTTTTTGATGCCACTATCATGCACTGCACCGGAACAATATCTTCCCCGTTATACTTTGCCCTGGCACTATGGCTTATGACCAAAGAAGCTATATGCCCAATAACAGGTATTTTCCAAACTTTCCACTGGTATGCATATATAGACGTAACCACAGCTAACAGCATAAATATTATATCGATACATATACGAATCAACACCACACTGCTTCCGGACATCCACCCATAAGACATGTATAAATAATTTTCATTGCCGGTAAACAGCGCGGCCAAACTTTCGTAAGCAATCCCACCACCCAGCAGCAACCTTGCGGCCCAAAACAAAAAAGCTTGCACAGCATGAAACCTCACCATGCCGCTTTTCTTCTCCCACAAAAAAATCCCTAGCAAAAAAACACTGCCGAATGTCCAAAACACCAGCACAATCACATAGCACAGTATCGCTACCAAGTTTGCCGCTACATCGCCCATGCTGGAACGATGTGGTTGATACGTTTTCATGTTTCCTCCCAGGAAAATAGTCTTTTTCTTTTCTGAAAATTATATACAAAATCACATATATGCCACATATTAATACCGAAGTATTTTGCCACTCAGGCACATGTTAAAACCAGTTATTTCGTTGTGTTTATAAAGTCCTTACTTTGTATAATATATCTTGCGCCTGATATAGCGGTAAGCACAGCTACCAGCCAGCATAGCACCATTGTAATCATCTGTATCATACCCAAAGACAACACACTGATATCCATCATTTGGGCAACTCCCAGCGCTAGATAATAGAAAATAATGCTTAACATTTGCAGCACTGTTTTTGCTTTGCCCCAGCCATCCGCAGCAATCACCTTGCTTTCAGGCGAGCTTGCCGCAACCATGCGCACACCACTTACGGCAAATTCGCGCGCCAAAATAATCACCAGCACTATAGGGTGACACACGCCGTCTTGCATCATATATAAAAAAGCAGTAGTGGTTAAAATTTTATCGGCCAATGGGTCGGCAAACTTACCAAAATTTGTGACTATGCCTTGTTTTCTTGCAATTGCACCATCTAAATAATCTGTAAAACTGGCAATAGCAAATATAATCCCAGCCCATAAATAGTTGTACGCAAGATCCGGGAATGACAAAAATGCCACAAACACCGGTATCATTAAAATGCGTAACATAGTTAGTCTATTGGGTAAATTCAAGGAAAGATCCTCCTTTAATGTCTTTGAAATTTATTCTTGAACTAACACAGCCTGCACGTCTATATCTGTGGCATCCACAACGTTTACTGTGTAAAACTCGCCTATTTTCATTGTTTGATTTGCACTGACCAGTATATTCACGTCTATTTCCGGTGCATCACACGCTGCTCTGCACAAAAATACTTCGCGGTCTTCGTCCCACTCATCGCAAATCACTTGCAGTATTTGCCCTTGCAAATCCGCTTGCTTTTTTTGCAAAATACGCTCTTGCAGTTGCATAATAACATCTGCACGCTTTTGCGCTTCTTCTTCTGGTATTTGGTTTGGCATTTTTGCCGCCGGTGTTCCATCTTGTGCGGAAAAAGCAAAGCATCCCAGTCTATCAAACTTCACATCTTTTACAAAATCACACAACTCTTCAAACTGCTGTTTTGTCTCGCCGGGATATCCCACAATCAGCGACGTGCGCAAAACTGCATTCGGTAAAGTTGCACGAATCATTTTTATGGCGCCACGCACCGCTTTTGCTCCGCCACGTCTGCGCATTGACTTTAGTATTTCATCGTTGCAGTGTTGTATTGGCAAGTCTAAATACGGCACAATTTTCTTGCTTTTTGCCATTGTTTTTAAAAGCTCTTCTGTGATACGTTCAGGATATGCATACAAAAGACGAATCCACTGTATGCCATCTATTTTTTCAATCTCATGTAGCAACGGTATTATTTGGTTGTTTCCTTTGTCGTCGCCATATGCAGTGACATCTTGCGCCACCAACACAACTTCTTTTACCCCTTGTGCCGCTAGCCATTTTGCCTCGTTAATCACACTGTCCATACAGGCACTGCGTAGTGGCCCACGTATGCCGGGTATCGCACAATACGAGCACACATTATCGCACCCGTCGGCAATTTTCAGCCACGCATAGTGCTGCGGCGTACTTATCACTCTTTGTGTGTCCAGCGGCAAGTCCAGCTTTGAGCCAAACCTACATAGCGATGCTTTGCCGGGTGTTTCGCTAAGCTCTCTTAAAATGGCCGGCAAGTCTTTGTTGCTTCCTATACCCACCACAGCATCCACTTCCGGCAGTTCTTTTGCTATATCGTCTTTATATCTCTCGGCCAAGCATCCACTTACCACCACTTTAAAGTTAGGATTATGCTTTTTAATCTCACATACATCTAAAATGGTTTCAATAGCTTCTTCTTTTGCCGGATCTATAAACCCACAAGTGTTAATTATAACAGCTTCTGCCAGATCCACGCTGGGCACTGTTTGGTGTCCATCCTTTATAAGTGCATGGGTAAACCTGTCTGCATCCACTTGATTTTTAGGACATCCCAAAGAAATCACTGCTATTTTCATTATTTAAATATAGTCCTCTTCTGTTTTCACGTTTATATTTTCCATCACAGACTCTATCGCACTTGTTATCTCTCTATGAGAAAATCCACGCCTAGCAAGCGCCGCCATAACTTTTTGTTTTTCACCTTTTAGTAGCTTTTCTTCATATTTTTGATGCAGTAGCTTTTCAGCCAAAGCAACCTGGTCTATATCCACCTCATCAATAGCCGCATCCACTAAATCACTATTTATGCCCAGCGAATATAGCTTGCGTTTGATTTCAGATATACTTTTTCCACGCGATGCCATCCCTTTTGCCTTTTCAATGGCAAAAGTCTCGTCGCATAAAAGTTCCAGCTCGCACATCTCTGATACAGCGGCTGCAGACGTGTGCTCATCAAAGCGCAAGCATAGCTTTTTATATAGCTCTTCACTTCCATACATTCGCAAAGACAAATATCTTATAGCTGTATCTTTTGCTTTTCTTATGTCACTTTTTTCTT
>CAYJIC010000067.1:0-11181 GCA_964370155.1 uncultured Oscillospiraceae bacterium | reverse complement strand
TGGGGCAGATTGGAACCGTTACCGGGTGGCTGGCACCCTCTGAAACGGCGCTGGCGAAAGGCGCAGTGGCCATACAAGCCGGAGCTTTCGAGTGGGCCGGCCTGATACTTATTTGTTTTGTTTTGCCGGCCGTGCTTGGGCTGGTGTTTGGGCATGTTTTCAGGAAAATTGGATACATTAAAGAGAATGACCTGAAACTGTGAATATGTGAAAAAATAAAGCAAAAGAAATTATAAGTATTAAAGTTGATATTGTTGTGGTATAATATAGTGTAGGTTTTGAAATATAAGGAGTTAATGTATTGATGGATAAGTTTAAAGAATTGATGAATAAGCTTAAAGAATTGATGAGCCAGAAAAAAACGCAGAAAATTGTTATAGTATCGCTGATTTCAGTGATTGTGCTTGTGGTGATATTTATTTTTGCCTCGCTTTTTGGCGGAGAAAGCCCGGTGCCGTCAGAGATAACCTCGGTGGAAGCGCCGCCGTCTTCCGAAGTGGCCAGCGTCGCAGAGGTGGAAGACGCTGTGGTGCCTGTGCGTGAGGATATTGTGTTCGGTGATTTGCTTGAAACAAACGTAGATACGCTGGCTTATGTGAGCGTGCCGAACACTACCATAGACTATCCTGTGGTTAGAGGTATCGACAACGTGAAGTATCTGACCACCGATTTTAATGGCGAATATGACGTGAAGGGTACCGTGTTCATGGACATGTTTAACGGTAACAACGTGGTGAGTCCCGTGACGGTGTTGTATGGTCACTATACAATGGACGATACCTTCTTTGCACAGCTGCACAACTATAGAGATGAAGAGTTTTTCGACGAAAACCCCGATGTTTTCCTGTATACGCCCGACATGAACTATAAATATGAGATAGTGGCGGCGTTTGTGAACGATAACTATAGCCTGATGTATGAAAAGGATTACAGCCAAGCAGAGCAAATGCAAGGGCTTTTTGATCATATCGAGACAATGGCGGCGGCCGACGATACCGCGAACCTGAACATGGACGATGTCAGCGTGGATGATAATCTCTTGGTGCTTTCCACATGCATGGAAGTGGGCGGTAGCGGAGATAATAGGTATGTTGTGGTGGCGAAACTGGTAGATTACACCTCTTCAGGACAACCATAAAGCACCAATTGCGGCGTCAGACTGCAAAATGCCGCGCAGTTACATATAGCACATATGCGCCTTTGCGGCATTTTTTGCTTCCTTGCACTTAGTACTTTCTGGCTGCCCTGTTCAGGATAGCTATAAAGCACCAATTGCGGCAGCCCTGAGAGTTTAGTTGTTCTGATTAGTCGCCCTGAGGGTTTTTGATAGTTTGAGGCATCGAGTTTATCTCGGTGTCTTTTTTTGTTGCTTGAAATTTAAAATGATCGAAAAAAGTAATATTTTGTAAGATTTTAATAAAATAAAATATAATAATGAAAAAAATATATTGAAAATATTTAAAAATGATTGTATAATATACGGTATACTAGTAGGATAGTCGAAAGGAGTGGTGTGAAATGGATAAATATAAAAAGCTGACCAATGAAGTGGGTGCGCCGGTATCGGATAACGAAAACGCGCTGACAGCCGGGGCCAGAGGGCCTGTGGTGATGAGCGACGTGTGGCTGATGGAAAAAATGGCGCACTTTAACCGTGAAGTGATACCTGAGCGCAGAATGCACGCGAAAGGTTGGGGCGCATACGGCTCGTTTAAGGTCAGTAAGGATATCACGGAGTTCACAAAGGCGAAAGTGCTTCAGCCGGGCGCAGAAACCGAAGTGTTTGTGCGGTTTTCCACCGTGGCAGGCGAGCGTGGCGCGGCCGACTGCGAGCGTGACATCCGTGGCGTTGCGGTGAAGTTTTATACCGAAGAGGGTAACTGGGACCTGGTGGGTAACAACACACCTACGTTTTTTATCCGTGATGTGCACAACTTCTCGGACCTGAACCGTGCGGTGAAACGTGACCCGAAAACAGGCAGGCGCAGCGCACAAAACAACTGGGATTTCTGGACGCTATTGCCCGAATGTTTCCATCAAATCACCGTGGTGATGAGCGATCGGGGTATTCCCGCAACATTCCGCAACATGCACTTTTTCGGCGAGCATACCTTCTCGCTGTATAACAAAGACAACCAGCGGGTGTGGTGTAAGTTCCATTTCAAGACAAAGCAGGGGATAAAAAACCTGTCAAACGAAGAAGCCGCGAAAATAAACGGGATGGACAGGGAATATCACGGCAAAGATTTGTATGAAGCAATTGAAAAGGGCGAACACCCAAAATGGACGATGTATGTGCAGATTATGACGGAAGATCAGGCGAAAAACCACTATGAGAATCCGTTTGACATCACAAAAATATGGCGGCATGCCGAGTATCCGCTGATTGAAGTGGGCGAGCTGACACTGAACAGAAACCCCGAAAACTACTTTGCCGAGGTGGAGCAAGCGGCCTTTACGCCGGCGCACGTGGTGCCCGGAATAGGCTTTAGCCCGGACAAGTTCTTGCAGGGTAGGCTGTTTTCATATGGCGACGCACAACGGTATCGCCTGGGTGTGAACCATAACCATATACCTGTCAACCGTGCAAAGTGCGAGGTGAACGAGTATCATCGTGACGGCGCAATGAGGGTGGATGGCAACTACGGCGATGCGCCGGCATATACCCCGAACAGCATGGGTGTGTGGTCGGCAAGCCCCGAGGTGATGGAACCGCCACTGGACATGGAAGGCACTGTGTATCATTATGACCCCAAAGAAGACCCGACGGACGATTGTTTCAAGGCCGGCGGCGACTTGTGGAGGGTATTGACCGAGGATAAAAAGCAGATACTTATTGACAACACTGCAGGCGACATAGCCTCTTGCACAGAAAACATCAAGTATCGGCACGCGGTGCATTGCTGGCACGCCGACGAAGAGTATGGGCAAAGGTTTACCAAGGCGGCAGGGCTTGATCTTGACAAGGTGAAAGAGCTTGCGAAGCTGTCAAACGACGAGCTAAATAAAGCAACAACCTAACATGTGTGGTTGAAAAAGCAGGGCCTATATACGACTGTCAATAAAGAAACAAACTGTCACTATCAAAAAAATTGATAGCGACAGTTTGTTTTTATGTAGATTATGCTCATTTTATTTAGATAACGATCTATTTTCAACTACCAAACAGATACTGAACACTATCTCGACTGCTATCATAAATATTGCTAAAACATATACTTCAAAATTCAGTCCTACTATTAGAGCTGTAATTGGAATGAAAACAGAAAGTACGAAATATGTTTTTGATTTATATAACCAACCATAAGGCATTAGATGTGCCCCGAAAATCATTGCAATAATCATCAACATATTATTCGGCATAGCGTTGTAAATCCACATTGCTATTAAGAGATACAACATTTGATTGATTGAAAATATTATTCCTAAGTTAGTAAGTGGGTTTTCTTTGTTTTGAAAATCAACTTTTATGATCTTTGAGATAAAAAAAGCGAGTGGCAATAAAGGTGCTGTACAACAAAATACAAACAGATTTTTTGTAAGTATCGGTACATCCAATAATTGTACAGCCAAGACCATAGTCCAAATTAATATAGATGCCAAAATAAAATGCAAACCTTTTTTCTGCTTAATCGCACAATCTAATCTTGCAGTTTCAAAATCAACTTTAGATATCATGATATTCTCCATTCATTATATAAATAATCTTCAGTAAAGTATAATACAGGGGAAATAATATTGCAAATTAAATTCTGCCAGCAGAGCAGGCGTATATATGCCTACAAATTCTGACTAAGTTTTTTGGTTTAGAGGTGGCTTGATTAAGGGTATGACTGGTTTTCTTTGGCTTACCTTTCTTTTTCAAAAGAAAGGTAAGAAGTTGCAAAGGTGGGTGGGTTTATGATAGAATATTAGGCGGAACGCAAAAATTAAGAATGACGGTTTTTTGAGGAAAATAAATGTTAAAACTAATAATTGGTGGATTTATTGTAGGCCTGGCGAACATAATTCCGGGCGTAAGCGGCGGCACAATGATGGTTATCTTCGGGATATTTGAGCCTGTGATGACGGGAATAAGCGAGATTTTATCCAAAAGCAGTTTTAAATCAAAGCTGAAACACTTGCGATATTTCGGCATATTGCTGATCGGCGTGGTTTTAGGGCTGGTGATATTCGCAAACTTGATGGAATATGCGCTGACGTATATCCCGACACAAACAAAATTTGCGTTTGTGGGAATGATAGCGTTTTCCATCCCGATACTGAAACGTAAAGAAATGCCAAAAGAAAAAATAAGCGTGGTGCCGTTTATTATAGGCGCTGCCGTGATAGTGACGATGGTGCTATTAGCGCCGCAGGAAACAGACCTTATCATAACAGAGTTTCCCGATATCACGGTGTTTTACCTGGTGAAGATGGCGTTTTTAGGGGTGCTTGCCGGCGCGGCCATGTTTATCCCGGGCGTCAGCGGAAGCATGCTACTGCTGATTTTAGGGGAATATTACCTGTTTAACTCGCTGGTGGCCAGCGTGACGTCGTTTGAAGTGAACGTGCTGGTGCCGCTGATGTTTATGGGACTTGGGATACTGGCGGGCATCGTGCTGAGCTCGAAAGCGACGGCGTTTGCTTTGAAGAAAAACCACAAGGCTACCATGAGCTTGATATTTGGGCTGGTGATTTCAAGCTGTATCATGATAATTCCGTTTGATGCGACGTATGACGTGATGGTGATAGCGACGTCGGCTATAGCGCTGGCCGTGGGCGGAGCACTGGTGGTAGGCATAGAAAAACTGGTGAAATAACGCATAAAACTTTAATACCGCATTTACATCAAACGATGTAAGTGCGGTATTTTTTTGTGGTGGTGGCACGTGTGTATAGGCGCAAAAACACCTTCGCTATAAAAACGAAGGTGTGATGAATAAAAACTAAAAAACGTAAGATGCTGTTACATCGAGGTGTTATTGCGGGACTGAATGAACTGAACAAATTCATTGCACGGCAAAGGCTTTGTGAAGACATATCCTTGGATATAGTCGCAACCGCTGCGCAGAAGGTAGTCCAGCAGTTCTTGCTCTTCCACGCCTTCCATCACCACCTGGATGTTTAGCGCCTTGATGGCAGAAAGCAGATTTTCAAAGAAGTTACGACGGGTTTTGTCTCTTGTGGCGGAATATACCAAGCTGCGATCAAACTTGATGATTTTTATCGGGATGTCGAAGAACAAGCTGAGGTTGGAATATTCAACCCCGAAATCATCCAGCTCGAACTCGAAACCGTGGTGGATAAGCTCGTCCATGGTGGTTTTTACGCGCGCAGTGTCAGACACCAGCGTGCGCTCGGTGAGCTCCATTTTAATGACGCTGTATGGCACTTTATATGAATCCATCACGGAGCGGACCTTGTCTACGGTGTCCGTTTGCAAAAAATGCACGTAGGGGAAATTGATGGAGATGGACGAAAACTCACTGCCGAGGATATCCTTGAAACTGACATAATCTTTGCAGACTTTGTCTAGCACGATGTAGGTGATTTTGTTTATTAGGCCGGTTTCCTCGGCTATCGGGATGAACTCGCCGGGCGAGATGAATGTCTCGGACTTTAGGCGAATAAGCGCTTCCGCCATGGAAAACATGCCTTTGTCGGCTGAATAGATGCCTTGATAATACACTTCAAACTTGTCGGTTTCGATGGCGTCTTTTAGCGCTTCTATGATGAAATTGCGACGTTTCATGGTGGTGACAACAGAAGAATCGTAGAAGAAATTTGTCTCGCCAAGGGTTTTCTTGGCGGTGGAGATGGAATAGTCAATGGCGGAGATAATCTCTTTAGCGTCCTTGCCAAACGTCGGAAAATCCACACGCGCATACACAAGGTCTAAGCTGAGCTGAGAGTCGCCGTAAGTGAAGGGCTTGCAGATGTCCAACATCACAGTTTTCAACACTTCGTTTTCGCTATCGATATCATCGTTGTGAAGCGCTAGATAGGCAAACTCATCGCCACCGTACCTGTATAGGTTTTTGGAGGGCGAAGTTTTGCGCATGCGTGCGGCTAAACCCGAAAGAACAGCGTCACCAAAGGCAAGGCCCAGACGGTCGTTTATGCTTTTGAAGTTCACTATGCTGAACACACAAAGGTAGTATGGCGCGTTTTTGTCGCTGAGGTTTTGAAGGTGTGCCGCAAGCGTTTGCCGGTTAGACAGCTCGGTGAGCGGGTCCATGGACTTCGACACGCTGAGGATGTATAAATGAACCACCAAAAGGCCACACACGCACGCAATGCCCGAAAGCTGAACGTCCGGTATTAATATCTGCATACTGAAAATAACGGTGGATATCATGAAATTGACGCAGATGATGACTAAAACATTTATTTGCGGCGAGCGGCGGTGGCGCAGGGTGAATATAACTAAAATGGCGAAATATAAAAACGCGATGTAGTAAGAAACCTGGCTCCACGGGCCTTTCACGTAGCCAAGCTCTGCGGTGAAATCGAAGATAAGGTTGTGTACGGGGTTTAAAAAAACAAAGACCAGATAGATGAAATATGGCAAAACTACCCATACATATTTTGTGAAAAATGAGCTGTATGTTTGGCCACTATAAACAATGGACATGGAGTAAACAACGTAAAAAGGCGCCAGTATCGGCGAGGCGACAAAATAAAGCTGGCGCAAAAAATCAGCAAGCCAGAGAGGAAAGCTTTGGTAGGCGTTGCTTACAGTGAGGCAGACGATGGTTATAACTATGGAAACAGACGTAATAACGTACATCCATTTCAGGCCTTTATACCTGTCGGTGATGATAGCGTTGTCGTGAAAAAAGCCTATCATAGCAACAGATATGACAAGCAAGGCTGAATATTCCGCAACAAGATTGTAATGAATCACAAGAGTCTCCTTTTTTTACAAAAATTGCAGAAAAAAACGAAAATGTGATTATCATGTTTAGCGCTAACCGATAAAAATATAAGGCTGATATTTAGTAAAAAAAGCATAAAAATCGACATTTATATACAACATAATTATATATCATGGATAGTTGGAATGCAACACGATTCGCCCTATTATGACACTAAAAATGCACAGTTTTCAAAATGTTTACAAGTGAAGATATAGGAAAAATAGGGCGGTGTAGTATAAGATTTTGCAAGCACAAAAATAAAAAAGACACCGGCAACTGTGAAAACACACAGCGTTTCGATGTCTTTTGCTTTAAATTAAGAATAAAATGTGAAGATGGGTGTGGATATTATGGCTGATTGTCCGGAGAAATAAGCTTTTCAAAGTCGGTGGTGGGCATGGGCTTTGCGTAGTAGTAGCCTTGCACGGAATAACAGCCCACAGACTTTAAGAAGTCTACCTGTTCCTTGGTTTCGATGCCCTCCGCCACCACGACAGAGCCAAGGTTCTTGACTAAGTCTACAACGCCTTCTACCACGATGCGGCCGTCGTCGTCCTCGTCTTGGCCGGTGAAAAAGCTTCTGTCCAGCTTTATGGTGTCTACCTTGTATTCTTTCAGCATGCCTAAAGAGGAATATCCCGAGCCGAAATCGTCTATCGAAACGGTGAAGCCCGCTTGGCGCAGCTGGATAAGAGTGTCTTTTAATGTGTCGTTATTTTCAAGAAGGATGGTCTCGGTAAGCTCTATCTCAAGGTAGCTTAAAGGTATATGGTAGCTGTTTGCAATGTCTTTTATTTCTTGCACAAAGTTTGGGTTGTTGAAGTGTAGGCGCGAGAAATTCACAGAGATGGGAACACACAGCGAAGACGTGCTTTGGATTTTTGATATAAACCTGCAAGTTTGGGCAAACATGTATTTGTCCAGCTGGATGATGAACTTGTTCTTTTCAAACAGTGGGATGAAATCGCCCGGGAAGATGATGTTTCCGCCGGGTTCTATCCAGCGCACCAGCGCCTCGGCGCCCACGATGCTCTCGTCGCTTAGGCGGTATTTAGGCTGTAGGTATAGCTTGAACTCATAGTGAGCCAAGGCGTCTTCCATTTTGTTTGTAAGCTCGGTGAGGTAAATAAGGTGCTGCTTGAACTTGTCGTCGTAATCCCACACGATGGAAGAATTACTTTGGGCTTTGGCGAAGCTGTGCGCCATGCCAACCTTGCTGACTATCTCGTCGGCATTTTTTTCGTTTGCTTCTAGGTAGTATCGGCCATATCGGAAGTTGAAAATATGCTTTTTCACAGTGGGTATGGCAAGCTTTAACGGAAGGCTGAAGTGATCGGACTCTAAAAACGAGTCCACTACTGTTTTTTCGGCGAAAAGAATGAACTCGTCTGTGCCGATGCGTGCACAATGTACGTTGTCGCCTTGGATGCTTTGGATTATGTCGGCCACTTTACACAAAACATCGTTGCCGACATCAAAGCCGTATATTTCGTTGATGGCCTTGAAATCGGCCATGTCTATCTTGACTAAAACGTAACGCTGGCTGTCAAAGTCTTTTTGAGAGACGATTTTCTCAAGGTCTTGCTTGAACTTGACAAGGTTTGCAAGGCCGGTGAGCTTGTCATAGTAGGCCACTTCCTCGACCTCTTTCAGCGAAGCCCTGCGCGTGTATAAAATGTATATAATTAAGGCGGTGAACGCTGCAAATAAGCTTAAGCTGACAACAATCATGCTGAAGGTGATGCTGTCGGCGCTGGCGTTGATGTCTTTTTCCGAAATCTCGAAAAACAGCGACCAGTCGTTTATATTCAGAGGTAAGTATATGCCGAACTTGCGCTCGCCCGCTATGCTGAAGTTCACTTCGCCCGACTTGAGGGTGGCAAAATCGGCTAAGACGGAATTGTACGAGCGGCCGTTTTCAAACTCGGCGTTTTGAAAATTTTCAAAAGAAATATCGAAGGGATAGCTGTGGA
Source organism: uncultured Oscillospiraceae bacterium (assembly GCA_964370155.1). GTDB lineage: Bacteria > Bacillota > Clostridia > Oscillospirales > Ruminococcaceae > JAAYCI01. The sequence continues at coordinate 2,306 of CAYJIC010000067.1, read as the reverse complement.
CAAGAATAGTGCCGTCGCTGTCCACAATCATGGAGTTTCCGCTGGTGTCGCTAATGCCCTGCAAAAGAGAGGTGAAATAGGCGATATCATACTCGGCTATGACCACTGCCTGAACAGTGCCCTCATAAAAAACGGGCGCGATGGCGGAGATGACATAGCCGCCTGTGGCCTGCGACATGTAAACCTTACTAAGGGTATTTTCGCCATCGAAAGCACTATGAAAGTAAGGGTTGCTTGAAATGTCGACAACATCGGATGAGGCGGAAGATATGCCCCGGCCATGGATATCTGCTATGTATAAAGCGGATATATTGAAGCGCTCCAGCCATACATCCATGTAGTTGTATAAAGTGGCGGGATCGTTGTCTATGTGTTGTAAAAGATCGACTATACTTTGGACGTTTTGATCGTTGCTTTCAACGACAAGGGAAATGATGTTTTTTTCTTCGGCGGCGATGCTTTCCAGCGCGCTTTTTGCCGAGACTTCAAGCTCATTAAAAACCATGTTATTAAACCAAACAATAGCGGATATGTTTAGCAAAACAATGATTATTAATATTAGTATAAATTTATAGTGGTATGGCCTTTTTTTCATGAGGCAAAATCACATCCGTTTTATAATAATAGTGTAAAGCGTGAAGAAAAAAACTTGATTTACAAATAAGAAAAGAATAATATAGCATCAATAAAAATGCCGTGTACACAGTTTATTAATTATATTATAAATGTGAAGATAAAGTCAATGAAATTTTGTCTAAAAAAGTATGGTGAAGTAGCCCATGCATAGCGCAATAACGCATAAAAGGTATAAACATGCCGAAAGCCATTCTTTGTAGCGTAGGCACACGATGATGTTTAGGCCGCCGGCTATGATGGTGGCGAAAACTACCATCAGCCATGTGAACAGGCCACGCACGAAAACGAACTCAAGGATGGTGAGCGTGCCGACTATTAAAAACGCTATCTGTGAGTATTTTTTTAGTTTCATGTGTAGCTCCTTTTTTGCTTAGTGATCTGATATATCGGCGGCGCAGTATGTGCCGTCAAAGTCCTTTAAAGTGGCGGTGAATATCTTGCCGGTGGAGTTTTTAGGTGCAGTGGTGCGCACGGGTATGTATAAGTCGGTGAAGCCTGTGTATACGCCGTCTTCGCATTCGCTTTCCAGTAGAACCGGTGCTGTGGTGCCGACGTGTGTGGAGATGATATCGGTGCGGATGTCGTCGGCACAAGACTGCATCGTTTTTGCACGTGAGTTTTTTGTGTCGGTGGGGATTTGGGCGTCGAAATCTGCGGCGGGGGTGCCTTCACGCGGTGAAAACGGGAAGACATGTACCTTTAAAAACTGCATGGCTTTCATAAAAGACAAGCTTTGCGCAAACTCAGCGTCGTCCTCGCCCGGAAAACCAACAATGATATCGGTGGTGAAGGTGGCGTCTGGCATGGCGGCGCGTATCTGCGCAACTAAATCTGCATACTGCGCAGTGGTGTATGGTCTGCGCATACGACGCAAAGTGGCGTCACAGCCGCTTTGTAAAGACAGATGGAAATGCCGACATAGCTTTTTGCACGAGGCAAAGCGGGATATAGTGTCCCCTGTGAAAAAGTCGGGGTCAAGGCTGGACAAGCGTAAGCGCAAAACACCAGGGATGGCGGAGATTTCTTCGACTAAGTCGGCAAGCGTGCTATCGATATCACGACCGTACGACGAAAGATTGATGCCGGTGAAGACAATCTCGCGTGGGGTGGATGTTGTCAGTGTTTGGATTTCGTCTGCGATATCGGAGACAAGGCGGCTACGGGACGGGCCACGTGCTTTCGGGATGATGCAGTATGCACAGCGGCGGTTGCACCCGTCTTGGACCTTGATGAAAGTTCGGGTGCGAAAAAGGCCCTGCGCCGCAGGAAGATGCTCGAACTCGGTAGAGTGATCGCCGATAGCCACAACCGGCCGGCCGGTGTTTATGTGGGTTTCGATGTGGTGGATAAGCGAGGCACGGTGGGTAGTGCCTGTGATGACATCGGCGCACGGGAGGTTTTCGGGGAATGCCTGAGGTGCACAGCCTGTTAAAACAGTGATGACATGCGGGTTTTTGTGTTTTGCACGGCTGAGTGCACGGCGGCTTTTTGTGTCGCCACCGGCAGTGACTGTGCAGCTGTTTACGACGAAAATGTCGCAAGGATCGTCTTTAGTGACTACGGTGTATCCGGCAAGGCGGAAAAGCTCTTGCATAGCGGTGGTTTCGTTTTGGTTGACCTTGCAACCAAGTGTGTAAAATGCAACTTTCAAGTATATTCTCCTGTGTGAA